>NZ_JAFNOK010000039.1:0-817 GCF_026536305.1 Gilliamella sp. B3892 | reverse complement strand
TCTGCCGCCAATAATATTTTTGTGATTTCAGAGGTTTGCTTACCCAATATTCGCGCTTGTTTACTACAAGAGATTTCACGAAGATAAAACGCTGTTAAAACTGCCCAATGCTCAACATTATCAGCTTTAAGTCTCAATACCGCATTATCAACAATCTGCGACTCATCTTCCGTTAAGTATTGACGATAATCAAAATCACGAGGAGCGCCCTCTATACCTGCTGATTTGAATGGATATTCTGTTCCCATTCTTTTTAGAACTCGTGTATTTTTCCATGCAGTCAAAATGTCTTTAGTTTCTCTCATCACACCCCCAATTTACTTATAAATAACTCAATCCTTCCGCCTTTGACAACTTCTTTTCTTTCGCTATGCAGTACGTCGATTTGTTCATCATCTAAAATGACATTGCTATGAATTAACGCATCAAAAATGGCTTTATTTATATTGTCTAGGTCTCGTTTTCTTCTATCTGGCATGTAAGCCTTAATATTTACCATCACTCTATCAGCTAACTTTTTATTAGCTTTATTCTGCAAAACAATAGCTATAACTGCGTTTCGAAATTCAATGCCGTCGGCTTTAATATATCTTCGTTTTCCCACCGTTCCCCAATAATGATTTACGGTTGGCGGGTATGGTAAAATCAAATGAATCACAGCTTTATTTTTCCATCTTTTATTAAAATGTTTTGTGTTTTCATAACTCCCTCAGCATGTGCTAATCTGACAAATTCATTTTCAAATATTCGTGTTCTACGGTCGATTTCATCATGGCAACTTGAACACGCCCATGCGCCTTGTAAATCGTTAGGTTTC
>NZ_JAFNOK010000038.1:0-869 GCF_026536305.1 Gilliamella sp. B3892 | reverse complement strand
ATGTCAGAGACAGTTATTGAGCATCAAACTTTAAATTGAAGAGTTTGATCATGGCTCAGATTGAACGCTGGCGGCAGGCTTAACACATGCAAGTCGAACGGTAACATGAGTGCTTGCACTTGATGACGAGTGGCGGACGGGTGAGTAAAGTATGGGGATCTGCCGAATGGAGGGGGACAACAGTTGGAAACGACTGCTAATACCGCATAAAGTTGAGAGACCAAAGCATGGGACCTTCGGGCCATGCGCCATTTGATGAACCCATATGGGATTAGCTAGTTGGTAGGGTAAAGGCTTACCAAGGCGACGATCTCTAGCTGGTCTGAGAGGATGACCAGCCACACTGGAACTGAGACACGGTCCAGACTCCTACGGGAGGCAGCAGTGGGGAATATTGCACAATGGGGGGAACCCTGATGCAGCCATGCCGCGTGTATGAAGAAGGCCTTCGGGTTGTAAAGTACTTTCGGTAATGAGGAAGGTGGTGTATCGAATAGGTGCATCAATTGACGTTAATTACAGAAGAAGCACCGGCTAACTCCGTGCCAGCAGCCGCGGTAATACGGAGGGTGCGAGCGTTAATCGGAATGACTGGGCGTAAAGGGCATGTAGGCGGATAATTAAGTTAGGTGTGAAAGCCCCGGGCTCAACCTGGGAACTGCACTTAAAACTGGTTATCTGGAGTATTGTAGAGGAAGGTAGAATTCCACGTGTAGCGGTGAAATGCGTAGAGATGTGGAGGAATACCGGTGGCGAAGGCGGCCTTCTGGACAGATACTGACGCTGAGATGCGAAAGCGTGGGGAGCAAACAGGATTAGATACCCTGGTAGTCCACGCTGTAAACGATGTCGATTTGGAGTTTGTTGCC
>NZ_JAFNOK010000004.1:0-187688 GCF_026536305.1 Gilliamella sp. B3892 | reverse complement strand
ACAATATAACGAGCTATCAATGAATAAGCCAACACAACGCTACTCACTTTATATATCGGAAGAGGGCATAAGATTTAACCGCACCACTGTTGAAATTACAGCAACGGATGATAATCCAATGGTGCTGGCAAAACCTAGGCATACAGAGAGCAACCCAATTTATACCCTTGAAGAATACAGAGGACTGGCTTATGCATAAAAAAATGACAGTTAATGAATTTATTAACAAGGTGATTGGTACAAAATGGGTAGATAGAGCATGTACTTTTGATGAAATGGATTGTTGGGGGTTGGTGATTCTTTATTATCGACATGTTTTAGGAATAGAACTAAAAACAATAATCGGTTATCAATCAAAGAAAACGACAATCCAGAATGAGGCTATACCGGAATCACTTAGAAACTGGAAACCATGCGAAAAGAGTAACAATGCAGTGTTTCTTGCTTATGTTGGTGATCTTCCGTCTCATGTGGGTGTTGTGATAGATAACCATATGTTGCACGCTAAAGGAAATGAAATTCAAGGCGGACAAGTTCAATATAACAAGCTGGAAGCAATAGAAAAAGCCTATACAAAAGTGGAGTACTACCAATATGCTGATATATCATAAAGACCCTAACGGACTGACCGAAAAAGAAATATATCAACTCGACACCTCTCTTTCACTTCTTCAAAATATTCGCAATAAATTTCCAAACGGTTTTGACAACACTGTAACAGACATATATGTCAATAATGAGAAAATAAATCCTCTAGAATATGATTTATCAAGAAATGCGAGTATTTTTGATAAAGTTGTCATTGTTAATCGTCAGCAAGCGTCGGTCGTTGTTAGCATAATTGTTGCTGTAGTCGCCGCTGTTGTTGCATATGCATTAACACCAACGCCAAAAACCCCAAATGCTATTGGGGAGCAGAAAGACAGTACTAATAATAAACTCACCGGGCAGACAAATATAGCTAGACTATATCAAGCTAAACCCGATATTTACGGTTGTGTTCGCTCTTATCCTGATATTGTAAATCCGGCAGGCTCAGAATATATAGATAATATTAAATATATCGACCATCTGTTTTGTATCGGTGTCGGTTATTATGATTTAAATAATCTCAAATATGATCAAACGTTATTAAATAAAATAACTGGTACCACATATAAAGTTTATCAGCCGGGCGATATTATTCCTAGGGTTAAGTATCAATTTCAAAGCGCTGAAGTTGATGGTCAAGAACTGATACCGCCGAATTTGTCCGACGAAGTTTTACATGTTGAAGAACATTATGATTTATCGAGTTGTAATATCGAAAATGGTAGTGTGACAATAGTATTAAAGGATGGCGACAGAAGTGAATATTTTCAAAATGCAAGTAAACCAAATGAATTTAATTTTACTGTAAGAGCTACAGTTGAATGTACTTATAGTACTTATGATGCTGATGTGAAATTCAGAGCGGTATTAAGAACAACGATCGTCGATAAAAATCGCTTTATAATAACAGGTGATAGAGTTGAACGTGTTGAAATTACGAATCGTGAAACACCTCCGAACTGGAATGGTGATGGAAAAGTAAAGAACATTATCCCAAAAAAATCTTACTTAAAGCTTGAGCATACGGGCGGGGTTTATACTGATGTTTTCATATTGCCGGAAGCTGGCACTGAAATTTGGATAGATTTGGTTTTTCAAAGAGGATTGCAAGGTTATATAAATATTGAATTTATTTGGTGGGTTGTGGATGATTTTGGCAATGAAATCCCCGGAACTCTTGAAAGAACAACGTGGGAATCTAACAGAAACACTTACAAACCACAGAGTATTACAATAAAAGTAGCACCCAGACACGGTAGAAATAAATATGCAATAAAAATGGGAAGGCTGAATAATGGGAGAAGTGATTTAACGGATCAAGTTAAAGTTGAAAACGTATGTATTATTGATTATGAATATAATTATAAAGTGAAAGATACTTTAATATATGTTTCTACTCGTGCGACATCACAAGCAACAGCATTAAAAGAGCTTAAGTTCAATGTCGAAGCTACCCGCAAAACCATCACATATAACGCTGCCACTAAAGAAATAGATTACAGTCTCAAGCCATCAAGATCGTTTGCTGATGCAGTTCTTCATCAATTTGTTTCAGTCTTCGGGCGCGACCCTCGGCAGCTTGATTTAGATTCGTTATACCAAATAGATAGGCGTATAAAAAATTGCAACGAAAGGCTTGGCTACTTTGATTTTTCATTTGATGATATTGATGTTTCGCTTGGACAACGTATAGAGACTATATGTAATGCAGCCCGTGTTTATGTGTATAGAGATGGACAGAAATGGCGTTTCGCAAGAAATGAAGAGAAGGTTAGACCTGTTGCTTTATTCAATGCTTTAAATACTGTCAACTCAAGCGAAGGGGGAGTAGTGCAAAAAAAATCAAATTTGCCTTCAACTCATGATGGGGTACAAGTTGAATATGTTGACTCAAGCAAGGATAGAGCTGGAGGGACGGATAAAAAATCTTATATAAATCTTCGTATTTCGAATAATCAAATAGTAAAGGGTTTTGCGCGCACACCGAATAAAATCGAACTTGCAGGATGCCGAAATTACGAGCAGGCGATGGATCGAGCTCAACTTGAGATAAGACGATTAATTTATGAACGGACATTTGTAGAAGATGAAGTTTTGAATGATGCTAACTTTGTAGAAAAAGGCGACCTTGTGCTGTGGTCAGATACGTACGATGAAAGCATCGTCTCGGGTGAAATTGTGAGAATTCAAGGCAATAAATTTTATGTTGATCAAGAATTGTCATTAGATAGCAATAAATCATATAGAGTTGCAATTACAGACAAGTGCGGTTATCCCAGCAACTGGATTAACATGAAATCTCATGATGAACATTCATTCACCGCTGATTATTCAAGCGCATACGTTGCAAACAACAACAACATACAAATGGGTTCGCTTTTCATTATTGCTGAAACAATAAATGAAGAGCCAACTGAATTCATTTTAACAAAAAAGCAATTTAATAACGGGGCTTATAAAGTAAGCTTAACAAATTACGATTCTAGAATATACGAATACGACCGCGAAAGCGGTTTTTTTTCATCTGGAGAAAATATATGACAGCAAGACAAAATACCCAAAATCCATGTCCTTCAAACGCATTAGCAGACTTAAATGATAATACAATCATAATTGATGAGTGGGTGAATAGTGAAAATGATTACACAGTAGATCGTTTTGGCAATCGATTTCAAACAAAACATAAAATACTAAATGATTTAAGACATTCAGTTGATCAAATTCAAGGCAGATCATTCTTACCCGTCTCATCAGCGCATACCAATGAAAATGGTGTAACAGTTTATGTGGTAAGCAGCCATTTCGTGTGCACCGATTGGATAGGGAAATGGGATTTAATGCCGTTTCGACGTGAAGAATTGCCGTTTGGTTGGTATCCCCGAAATGGGGATAATTACTTATTAAGTTCGGCACAGGGACAGGCTTTAAATAGTTTATCAGCTAACTATAAAAACGATCATCGCATTACGATTAAAAATATTAACGGTCAACAATATATTAACGTGCCAACAGCGTTTGCACCTGATGGTCGTGGTTTTTTTGAGCGAGCGGTTAATGGAACTACTCGACAAGTAGGTAGTATTGAGGGGGACGCTATACGAGACATTTGGGGGCATTTCGATGCTAGTGTTGTAGAACAACATGACGCATATACTCGCGGTGCATTTAAAGGTACGGCGGCAATTTATCCAGAAAACGGCGCAACCGCGCCCCGGAAAGACTGGGCTGCATGGGGTTATGATTTTCGCGCATCAAATGTAGTACCTACAGCGAATGAGAATAGACCGATCAATGTCGGATTGACCCCCGTAATTTATCTTGGTGTTTAACTCCCTAAATAAATAGGAAAATTTATGATTAATTATTATTACGATAACACAAACGATTTAAAACCATTTACACATCAATTAGAAGCGAACGATGACACATTACCACCTGATAATGCGTTACGTTTAGCCCCCGAATTTAAAGATGGGCTTCACCCCTGCGAGAATAACGGTAAGTGGGTTTTAGTTGAGGATAACCGAGAGAAAACTGCGTACAATATTGAAACAAAGGAAGCTGTTAATATTGACTACCTTGGTCAAATTAAAGAGGGTTTTACGCTGTTGGAACCGTTTGAATTTTGTAAATGGAATGGTGAAGAGTGGGTACATGACGAGGAAGCGGAAAATGAACAAATGATTAAAAATAATCAAGCTTTAAGAAACACATTACTTAATGAAGCAAACGATAAAATAGCAATACTTCAAGATATTATTGATCTTGATATGCAAGAGAATGACGAAGAAGCACAGCTTAAAAAATGGAAAAAATATCGCATTTTATTAACTCGTCTTGATACGTCAGATATTAATGTTGTATTTCCATCTAAGCCTGAATAACTAAACGCTATCAATCTTCAACTTCACATACTCAACCGCATCTGGATACGAATCCAAAATATCAACTTTGTTTAATTCATCGTTGTGATAAAAGCATCACCAATCTTTGTGTATATCGAGAGACAGAAAAAATCATATATGAATCATTTTCGCAATCATAAATTGAATCGTTATTAGGATCGGTAAGTATGTACATTATTTTTGTATAGTTTATTGTAATCATGTTATGAAAAATTAATTAGTTTTATTCATCATAAACTCATATTTTTTTGGAGCGTGAATTGGAGTGAAAAATTGGGAGAAGAGTCGCAAAAAGTGTTAGAATATGCAAGAATATAATTGAATAAATTATTGATATTTAATGATAAAAAACTTAGCAAAAAGCACTGTATATTCCAAGTAAATTTTATAACGTATTGATTTATAATAATAAGTTATCGGATTCAAAATCCGCCGCCCTTAAAAGCGTGTCGGTTCGAGTCCGACCACTGGCACCAATAAAAACAATAATTTTCCTAATAATTTCATTTTTATAAAATCATCAAAAAAAATTAATGGCGGTTGATTTTATTTATTGTATGCAAAAAAGCTGGTAATCGAGTTTTTTGTTCAATGAGATTTAATATTCCACATCGAAGCGATATATAAAAAATCTTGTAGTAGAGTTGTACGGATTAGTTGGCAAGTCTTCGTATTCATTTGCTATTAATTCAACAATATGAGTGCCACGAATTTTTGCGTTATTAGTAGCAATTATTCTTCATTTTTTTAATTTTTCTTTTAAAAGTTTTAGCCCTGCAAATATTGCTTCTCTCTGAGTGCCGCAAATTGCACCCATTTCCTTTAGTAAAGCGCTCTCATCTTCTGTTAAATACGCGCCCGGAAAGCGAGGACGTCCGGCATTCCTTGCTCTGTATGCTTGTTCATTTTTGCGTTGTCTTTCTCTATTCATAATTTAACTCGGAATTTTTATCGATATAGCAATCGTCACCGACTTTTGATTGAAAGCGGTACACATTAATTTTTTTACTGTTACATGTCATTAATAACAAATGTTTATTATCAAAATTTTCATTATATAATTGCCAAAATGCGATTTTGGCAATTTCAAAATTAGTTGTATTTGTTCGTGTGTCAAGTAATACCTCACTTCCGCCACGGCGTTGTTTTAACACATAAACTCTATATGTTTTTAAATTCTCAGGTGCTGCCATTCTCTACTCTCACATCATTGTATAATTTAGTCGTGCTACGATATTTGTGTCCCAGCAATAATTGTGTATTAACTCCCTGTTCTTGGTATGATCACTCTGCTAGTGAGCGTATTTCAAAAAACTGGGTGTGTTATCGTTTTCCTAATATTTAACGGTTAAGATTGTATCACGTAATTGACAAAAATCACGATTAAGCCCCCATAAAAAACAGATTGACCGTTCTTATCTTAGCGGGATGTTTAATGCATTGTTGAGGCAAGGGGAGTGGGATCGCCCTAATCATCACTTAAACATCAAATAAACCGATGTAATAAATTATCTCTCTTTTATCGAACAGCTAAACAACGCACTTCGTAATAATTAAACCTAATAGCAAATACTCAGTTTTACACCCCAATCTTAAGTACTTATCTCAAAAGCGAATAGGGAGCAATTGTTAAATATTCTTTAGATTTAATAAAATTTTATCCAAAATAAAGACTAGAAGAATGATTGAAATTGGTTACCGGTCAGGGAAATTTTAATGCCTCAACCACCAATTTGAAAACGTTTGAGTGACCTTTACGGCTTGGGTAGTAGATATAAAAAGGTTCATAGGTTATGGCAAATTTGGGTAAGAGTTCGATTAAGGTTCCATTAGCGAGTTCTTCTTCAACTTCAAGGCGGCCGATCCACGTGATGCCTAGCGCATCTAAGGCTGCTTGTTTGCGTATATGATTATTGGTGGTGAATTGAGAGGTTGGCTGATAATTGACGATTTTACCATTTTCGATAAATTCCCAGGTCAATTCGCTAGCATGCTGGGCAGAGATTCTTAATCCGATTAGCTGGTGTTGATCTAAATCGCTTATTTTTTCCGGTAATGTTTTATTTTTGAGGTAACTCGGGCTTGCTACCAGCGCCATTTTTAATGGATCAGAGATTTTTACTGCTATCATCTCTTTAGGCAGATCATCGCCGATCCGACACCCCATATCATATCCTTGTTTAACAATATCCGCCCAATTATTATCAGATTGAATTTCAATTTTAACTTGTGGATAACGTTTTAAAATATGGCGCAGTTTGGGGTAAAGAATTGTTTGCGTTGCCAGACTGGACGCATTAATTTTAATTGTTCCCGAAGGTGTACTTAGAAAGTCAGATAAGGCGTTAACTTCGTTGTTAATGGAGTGAAATAATGGGGCGATTTGCTTATAGAGTTGATCGCCTGCTTCGGTTAATGACATACTTCTTGTTGTTCGATTAAATAAACGAAGATTTAAACGACTTTCAAGACTCCGCATACTATGGGAGAGGGCGGAGGAAGAGACGCCTAAGGATTTTGCCGCTTTGACAAAGCTCCCAGCTTTGGCGATTGTGATAAAGTAATTTAACTCATTAAAGTTATACATATGCAGTATATTGATGAATATTATTCATGATACTATAAATCAATCACTTATTTATCTCAATCAATATTGTGATTACAATGATTTTATCAGCTAAGGGCTATGTGCCGATCACAAAATAGGTCTTTAGATCATCATGTCGCAGTTAAAGAGAGGATATTATGGATTATGTAAAACTAGGCAATACCGATATTGAAGTTTCACGTTTTTGTTTAGGTTGCATGAGTTTTGGGGATCCAGCCAGTAAAATGCACGCTTGGACGCTCAATCCGGATGAGAGTGAAACAATTATTAAGCATGCACTTGATTTAGGCATTAATTTTTTTGATACCGCAAATACCTACTCGGCCGGCACCAGTGAAGAATATGTAGGTCGAGCAATTAAGAGAAATATCCAGCGAGATAAGGTGGTTTTAGCCACTAAAGTCTATTTTAATGAAGGGCATTTATCTAAGGGCGCAATTGAAAAAGAGATTGAAGGCTCGTTAAAAAGACTAGGTACCGATTATATTGATTTGTATATTATTCACCGTTTTGACTATAGTACGCCAATTGAAGAGACTATGGAAGCATTGCACAAGCTGGTTAAAGCCGGGAAAGTAAGAGCTTTAGGGGCATCCGCTATGTATGGTTATCAATTTTTTAATCTGCAACTTGCCGCTGAAAAAAACGGCTGGACCAAGTTTGTGTCGATGCAAAATCACTATAATTTATTATATCGTGAAGATGAGCGTGAATTGATTCCGATTTGTAAACAATTTAATGTCTCATTAACGCCGTATAGTCCTTTAGCTGCGGGTAGGTTGGCACGCTCGCAATGGCATACCGATACGTTACGTAGCCAAACAGATCAAACCGCTATCGCCAAATATGACGGAATGGAGAGCGCCGATAGAAAAATTGTGCAAAGAGTGCAGGAACTTGCCGAAAAACATCATGTCACTATGACGCAAATTGCGTTAGCATGGCAATTTGCCAAAGGGGTGACGGCGCCAATTATTGGTGCTACCAAAACACAATATCTTGATGATGCTGTCGGAGCTTTGTTGGTATCATTATCCGATGACGAGATAACTTATCTTGAAGAGCTTTATGTAGCGCATCCAATTGTCGGCGCACTTTAATTATTTGTTTTAGATTTGTGATTTACTGACAAATATCAAGGTGATATTTGTCAGTAAGGGAAGTTTTAACTTCTTCCCGCTTGCAAATATTTTTGCATCTCTTCACTTGGTACCATTCCACCGCCGGTTGCCCAAACAAGGTGGGTTGCATTTTGCAACTGTTCAGCGGTAAATTGCATACGCTCTAAGTATGGCGCATCGCTTGTTACCACAATTGGCCCTAACATTCCGGCCAGTGCTGAAGGTTCAAGTTGAATATGTTCAGTTTTATCAAGTAATGCCAATAGATCATACATGTCCTGATCTGACAGCGTATAATAGCCGTCTAACAGACGTTCCATCGCTCTACCGACAAATCCTGAAGCTCGTCCAACTGCTAAGCCGTCCGCCGCTGTAAGATTATCTATGCCGATATCTTGTACCGCGATTTCATCGTGCAGACCGGTATAGACACCTAATAACATACAAGGCGAGTGGGTTGGTTCGGCAAAAATACAATGAACATTATCACCAAATGCCATTTTTAGCCCAAAAGCAACACCGCCCGGTCCACCACCAACGCCACAAGGCAGATAGACAAATAACGGATGCTGTTTATCGACTTTAATACCCATATGATCGAACTGTTGTTTTAATCGTTCTCCGGCAACCGAATAGCCTAAAAATAGTGTTGTTGAATTTTCATCATCAATAAAGAAACATTTAGGATCGGATTGTGCCGCTTTTCGCCCTTGTTCAACAGCTACGCCATAATCTTGTTCATATTCGACAACGTTAACCCCGTGTGAACGTAATTTCTGTTTTTTCCATTCACGGGCATCGGCTGACATATGAACACTGACTTTAAACCCTAATTTGGCACTCATAATACCAATAGATAAGCCAAGATTCCCGGTTGAACCGACTGCAATACTGTATTGACTAAAAAACTGTTTGAAATCATCAGAGAGCAACTTGCTATAGTCATCGTTTTTAGTGAGTAAACCATTTTCAATTGCCAATTTTTCAGCATGGGTTAACACTTCATAAATGCCCCCTCGTGCTTTAATCGACCCCGAAATAGGTAAATGGCTGTCTTTTTTTAAAAATAGCTGACCAGCAAAATTGGTTTTATAACGCTCTTCCATTGCTTTTTTCATATTGGCAATTTCAACAACTGGCGATTCAATAATCCCTTGTGTTGCTGCGGTTTCCGGAAACGCTAAAGCAAGATAAGGTGCAAAGCGTTTAAGCCGTTCGCTGGCATCGGTAATATCCGATTGATCAAGCCCGACGTAAGGTAAGGCAATGTCCAATGTGGTTATGTTGGGATTGAACCAACTGCATGGTTGAAGTTTGATCAGTTTATCTACTAGTGGTTTATCATTAACTAGTGCTTTCGTATCGATTTGACTCATATACGCTCCTTGTTGTTGAATCATTAAATAAAATTAGATAACACGAAAGTGCCTATTAGTGCAACAATTGATGCAATAAAGGTGGCTGTTGTGTAATACTTGAAAATTTCGCTCATTGTTGCTCCGCAATATTGTTTGACGAGCCAAAATAGTGAGTCAGTGACAATCGTACAACCAATGGCGCCAGATCCAATAGCTAATGTGATAATCTCCGGACTAATACCGGGATACATCGCCATCATTGGCGAAACAATAGCCGTTGCCCCCATCATGGCAACCGTCGCTGAGCCTACAGCGGCATGTAAGATAATGGCGACTAACCAGGCTAATAAAATAGGGTGCATATCCAGATGTGATAAGATGCCCGCTAAACTATCACTTAATCCGCTGGCTTTTAAGATACCATTAAATGCGCCGCCAGCCCCAATAATTAACAGAATATTGGCAATAGATGAAAAACAATCTTCTGTTTTTGTCAATAATGTTGCCATGCTCATATGGCGCTTAATACCTAGAATATAATAGGCGACAAATGCAGCAATAAACATAGCGGTAATTGGATTACCGATAAATTCAAGTATGGAGTAGACGGTGCTGGTTTTGTCCATATTTAATTCAGCGGTGGTTTTAATCAACATAAGAATAATAGGCAGTAATACGGTAAACAGGGTTGCGCCTAATGAAGGTAACTCCTCTTCAGTTCGCACTTTTAAATCGGAAAATTGTTCCGGTACAGCTTTGAAGGGAATTTTATTTTTAATCATTCGTAAAAAAATCGGCCCGCCCGCTAATGACGCAATTAATCCGATAATTAAACCATAAATAATCACACTACCAATATCCGCGCCTAATGCATTGGTGACATATAATGCAGCAGGGTGTGGTGGTACAATGCAGTGCACTGCCATTAACGCAGTACATAAAGGGATGGCTAACAATAATAACGAGGTTTTGTTTTTTTTAGCTATTGAGAATGCTAACGGGATAAGTAATACAACCCCAACCTCAACAAATAGAGTGATACCACAGATCAAGCCGACTAACACCATAATGACATCAGGGGATAACCAACGGCATTTTTGTAGGGTGATCCCAATGCGCTCTGCGGCACCGGAAATCTCCATCATTTTACCTAAAATTGTTCCTAAACCGATGACGGCAGCTAAAAAACCCAGCGTGCCACCGATGCCATCTTGAATCGATGATATCATTGTTAGTGGTTTCATTCCCATTAAAGCACCCACATAAAAACTGGATAATAATAAGGCTAAAAAAGGATGAAGTTTACATTTGACGATACTAATTACAATTAACAAAATACTTGTTACTAAAACACCTAAAACCCAAAATTGTGAATCCATCATGTTTTCCTTGTATAGTAAAGAGTGAGTGAGTATTAGATTTTAAGCATCCCAAACTGACAAATGATTAATAATCACGTTAGCATGAACTAGTTTCAGTTAAAGATGTGATTTGTATCATGAAATTAATAATTTGTGATCAATTGGATATGTTTTCAGCAATATTTATAGTTTAATAACGGAATTTTTCAGAAAGGAGAGAGTAATGTTTGATGATGATCGCATTTTTACAACTAATCGATTGGTTTCACGTTATCAATTAGCAAAGTTTCACACTTTTGAAGCAGCCGCGCGTTACTGTTCTTTTATTCAAGCAGCTGATGAGTTATGTATTAGTCCGAGTGCTGTTAGTCATCAAATTAATAAGCTGGAGGAGGAGTTAGGTTTTAAACTGTTTATTCGGTCACATCGGCGTATTAAATTAACCAATGACGGTGAAAATCTATTTAATATTCTAAAAAAATCTTTGGCTCAGTTAAATAAAGAGATTTTAGAAATCAAAAGTCAGGAGTTAGCCGGCCAATTAACGATTTATGCCAGACCAACTTTTGCTCAAGGCTGGCTGGTGCCTAGAATCTCAGAATTCATTACCAAACACCCGTATATCACGGTCAATATTTTAACAGGTAATGAAATGATTAATTTTAACCAGCATCGCATTGATCTGGCGATCTATTATGATGATTTAGAACATAAGGATTTAAATTGTTACCATTTAATGCATGAATCGATTACCCCTGTTTGTAGTGCAAAGTATGCAGAGAGATATAATTTAAATGATCACTTTGATAACCTTAAACACTGTTTTTTATTACACGATTATCAAGCATGGGGTTATGATTCAAACTTTGATGAATGGGAGACATGGCAGCGACAATTTAATCTAAATTATGATTTTTATTCGATTCCGATGATGTTATTTGACCGTTCTGATTTGGCGTTAACCGCAGCTATGAATCATACCGGTATTGCAATGGGGCGGCATCATATCATTAAAAAATACATTGAGTCGGGTGAATTGATTATCCCGTTCCCGGATATGGTTGCAACTTGCAAACAGCGTTACTATATTATTACCGGAAGTAACCAGCGTAATCCTAAAATAAGGGCATTTATTAAATGGGTGAAAGAGAGTATGAATCGAATTAATTAGATTTTACATGCAGGTTAGACGGTTATTTAGGACAGATTTATCAATAGTGCGATAAAATAGCGTTATTATTTGTAATCTCCCTTCAATAATACCACGCCTTACTTGATTAAAAACTTATTTAATTTTGTTTGACTTTATACCTTTTTGTTATTATTAATGAATCGCTTTGATGTTTCTGTTTCACTTAAGCATAAACATCAGAGCAATTTAATTTTTAATCAATATATATTCTTTATTAGAATAACTATATAATTTTTCTGTATTATTACGTTTTATCATACCTATCTATAATGTTATTACGATAAGTAATACACATTTTCCTAAATGAGTTGAACGATTCATTTAATCAATAGAATAAAAAGGAGTAATAATGAAAAAATATCTCTATTTGCCATTGTTTATGATGTTAGGACTGTCTTTGATTGGTTGTGATCGTAAATCAGAATCGGAGCAAGCCAATAGCGCTGACAAAAAAGAAATCGTGGTAGGTTTGCCACCAAGTATGCATAACATTTTAATGGAAAAAGTCGTTAAACCGGAACTGGAAAAAAAGGGCTACACAGTTAAATTAGTTAATTTTAGTTCATTAAGAGATGCTAATACGGCGCTGGTTGAAGGAAGTATTGATATGAATGCCGCTCAGCATCAAGCTTATCTTGATGTCTACAATAAAGAGACAAATAATGATTTGGTTTCGTTAGTTCATATTCCTTCCATATCCGCAGCACTGTTTTCCCAAACACATCGTTCTGTCAATGAGATAGCCCCTAATCAAACAATTGCTATTCCTAATGATCCTTCTAATATTGCTCGGGCACTGTTATTACTGCAAGAGTTAAATTGGATCAAACTTAAGCCAAATACCCCAACCGGTACCGCCAGTCTGAATGATATTGCCGAAAATAAATACAATTTGCAGTTTAAACTTTTATTATCTGAAATTATTCCCCGCACCTTGGGTGAAGTGGATTATGCAATTATGCCGGGCGGTGTAGCATGGCTTAGCAAAGTGCCGGCTGATAATGTATTAGTTCAGGAAAAATTATCACCGAATCTGGAATTAATGGTGGTTGTTAAAAAAGAGAATCTTAATACCCAATGGGCAAAAGATGTTAAACAACTTTATCAATCTGAAGCATTAAGAAAGTTTATCAATGAAGATCCCGAAGCCAAAGGGCGTTTTATTTGGCCGCAAGGTTAATTCATTATTACGTTGCTGAGTTTAACATATCCTAATTAGACAATTAGGATATTTTTTCTATCCGATTATCTTTACCCAGCAGATTGAAAAAACGCTTAGCTAATTTAAAACCGATTAAACTGTTTTTTAAAAATAAGTTGAAATGACTAAAAAAGTTTTAATAAAGGTTTTAATTTGGCTGGCTGTTTGATGAAAAAATTTTAACCCAAGTTTTATCTGTAAAAAGCTTTAGATTTTCCCCTTATTCTTATCGAATTAAATTGATTTATGATATTCGTCAATGAGTTAAAGATGAATAATATTGACATAGGTCACATAAATTGTAAAAACCGTTTTGTAGAAATAGCAATCAATATGATACTTGTTATATCAATTAATATTATAGAAAGGAATATCTTATGATTAAAAACAAATTAAAAATGGCCGCACTGATTGGTAGTCTTATTTTCAGTACCTCAACCGCATTGGCTGCAATTGAAGATGTTAAAGAGCTTAAGATGATTAGCTATAATGTCTATAACGGCATGAAATTAGATGAATCAGAGGGTAAACAGAAGTTTATTGATTGGGCGAAAGCACAGGATGCCGATATTATCGCCTGGCAAGAGATGAACTTTTTTACCCGTGAAAAGCTCGAAAAATTTGCCGCCAGTTATGGGCATAAGTATGCGGTTTTATTGAAAGAATCACCTGATGATCCTGCGTTTTTCCCGGTAGCTATTACTTCTAAATATCCGATAATTAATGTGCAAAAAGTTGTCGATAATTTATGGCATGGTGCGCTATATGCTGATATCGGTAATTACCATTTTGTTGTCACCCATATGAATCCTTTCTGGACGGCTAAAAGAATTGATGAGATGAATTTAATTATCGATTCAATTAAGTACAGTCGTGATCCTAACGGTAAATGGATCATAGCAGGGGACTTAAATTCATTCTCGCCGGCAGATAAGAAAGAGTATGACTCAAGTAATTTACTTAATGATATTAAAGAAAAACAGAAAAAAAGACCTATCTTAGAAAACTTAGTCAACGGTCAGCTTAGTTATACTGTGCAACAAAATCTTATTGATGCAGGCTTTATTGATGCATTAAAAATAAAGAATAAAGATTTTATTGCCACTGCACCAACCAAAGTATTTTATGATCAAGCATCCACACCACTTCGCTATGATTATATTTATGTGTCACCGAAACTGAAAGATGATGTCATGGATGTTCAAGTTTTGAAAGATGAATTTACTGATAATTATTCCGATCACTATCCGGTGCAAATGATAATAAAAAATACTAAATAATTTAGTCTTATTACGCTAAAAAGCCATGCAGTTATCTCATGGCTTTTTTATTGTGGTTAGAAAATCAATGATAACTTATTTAATAATAAAAATTTAACTTGTGATACAGATCGCATTTAAAAGCGTATATCTATTTTAGTATAGGCAAGTTTGAAAAAATTCAAACTTTTAAGCACATTTTGCTATAGGAAAAAACAGATGAAAAAACAATTTTTTGTATTAGGGCTAGTTGGATTATTGGCTTGGTTTTCTCATGCTTATGCATCACAAGATTTAGTTCAGTCGCAGTATTATAGCTCGCCAAACAAAGTATATGAAAAAGATAAACAACCACAAATCACCGTTGCAAATTACAATATAGCGGGTGGATTGAGAAAGCATACCGTTGATCTTGATTTAGTCGCTAAAGCGATTAAATCGATGAATGCGGATATCGTCACACTGGAAGAAGTCGATCAAAATACCACACGCAGTAACGGCTTAGATCAAGCCAAAATCATTGCCGAAAAAACCGGTATGTATTACGCCTTTGGTAAAGCTACCGATATGAAAGGCGGCAATTATGGTAATGCAATATTATCTAAGTATCCAATTGAAAAAACAAAGGTGTTTTTGTTGCCGTCGGGCGATTATGAACAACGAGCATTGATGCTAAGTAAAATCAACGTGCCGGGTTTTGATTCTCCTATCTATATTTTTAACTCTCACTTTGATTGGCATGAAGAAGATGAGGTAAGAATGTCACAAGCACGATTTATTAATAGCATCGTTTTTGATGATCTGGATTTAGACGAGGAGTTTCCGAATCTTGCTTCCGGCATAATGATTTTATTGGGTGATTTTAATTCGGTTAAAAATGATCGGGTTGTTAAAGAGTTTGAAAAATATTGGACTTTAGTTAAACAAGAAAATGTCGATACCCGAACATGGCCAGCCGGAAATCCCGGATTAGATCTTGACCATATATTCACTAGCCGTAATCAGGTATGGGAAGTTGAAAAATTAATTATTCCAAATAACGGTGAAGAGTGGAACGGGATTAAATGGCCTTTAGTGAGTGATCATATTCCGGTTATTGCCACTTTAAAATTGATTGAACAGTAAATAATTGGGCATTATGCCCATTTCAATTCCAATTTGAAAGCCAATCTTAAATCGATTGATGAAAGCCGTATCGATTTGCTTACAAGGCGATGAATATCGGCAATTAAAATAAAAAAACGGGCGATAAGCCCGTTTAAACTGTATTACCTCACAATTAAGATAAATGATTATTGTTGTGGCACAACCATGATTTTGCTTCCACCTTTAGAAACCGCATGAATATCACGATCATACATTGCTTCACCAAATGCAGGCGGAACGTGATAACTACCTATATTTGTGGCTTTTATTTGATAAGTGAATGCTTGAATCTTATTGTTATAGGTAGAGCCATAAATAATGACCCGATCTTCACGGACATCAGTATATTCAGGATACCATGTGTTGCCACCAGTTTTTATCGCTATCGGTGATCGCCAACTGTAATCGTAGCCTTCATCCTCGGCGTATTGATCATCGTACTCATTTTCATCCTCGTCAGCATCCTTTTGCTCCGGATTAATCGCTTGTTGTACGACTTCAAATCCGGCTGGTAGTAAATCAACAATGGCAATATTGGTCGCACCTTGATCAGCTATGGCACGTACTTTGACCGTTACATTGATTTTATCTCCCAGTTTGACTTGCTCAATCGGCGCACCATTTTGGTCGGTGTATTCTCGATAGATTTCAAGCCCGGACTTAATCGGCTCGTTTGGAATATTTTTATCATAACCTTGTTGTGAAATCATATACCATGCAGGGTAATCGGTACTGTTTTTCACATTCAAGGTTTTATCCGCTTCGCTAAATTGTCCTTTGGTTAAAATGCCTTTCAAATTAGCAATGATTCTTTGTTTATCGGTATCTTTTGATGTCGCACTAATCTGGAGAGAATCAGGCTTTAATTGCGCATTGGCGATACTTGATGAATAACTGCTTAAGGCTAATATTGTCATTGCCGCCGATTGGGTTGTGTATTTTTGCTTATTGAGCATTAAAACCATGTTTTCCAACGCTTGAGCAGGGATGTCTTTCACTTTTTCAGGAAAATGTTTACTGATAAAGTGGATGTTGCTGGCATTGATGACTAATGGATCATAATAGTTATGCGTCCACCAAGCTTTGTTATAAGCTTTTGACATTTCTTGCCAAATTGGTTTTAAGATTTTATCTGCCTCTTTGTCCATTTTGAGCATCTTGTAAGAAGATGCAATGTACATAGCAATAATATCAGTTTCCCATGCTGATGAATTATAGTTTTTATTGAGATCTTGTAAAATGGATGCTAAATAGCTGGTCGTTATCCTATCTTGTCGAGTTAATAAATAACTGGCATAAGCACGTAACCGTAAATTATAGAAATCTTTCTTATAAGATGTAGCTAATTTCTCCAAATATTTATTGGCATTATCGAGCATTTTTTGTGGAACAGCTTGCCCCATATCTTTTGCTTCAAGCATAAAGTTAACCGCATATAATGTAATAAACGGATCAACATTATAAGTTGAATACCATAATCCAATAGCGCCTTCACTATTTTGACGTGATTGCAAAATTTGGAACAATTCCGATAAAGGGGTAATGCCTTCTTTGGCGGCTAAATTAAATTCACGATAGCTGCCGCCAACTAAAACAGGAATCGCCCGACTTAGAATTTGCTCTGAACAGTAGTGTGGATAGTCCTGCAAATAGGTCGCTAAACCTTTGCTCAGCACAAATGGCGAGAAAGAGACCAATGCATCACGTTTACTATAACTATTAAACATATCCCTTAAATCAGTAAAGGTTTGTTTATGTCCATCCATTCGTCCCATCATGGTGGTTAAGCGATATTCAGTAAGTGGGCGAACAGAAAGACTTACGTCATGCTCTACTTTAATTTTACCTGCGGTCGCGGTGAAATGCAGATCAGCGCTGCCAAATTGAGTATTGGCTTTAAACTTAAACTTCAGTACCCCATTTTTGCCATTAGCCAGCTCAATCGTTTTTTTGCTCTCACCGATAATTGAAAGGTGTGGGGTTGTTGTGACGTCGATATTAATTGCGGTAGCTTTATCGTCAGCATTTTCAATCAAATTAGTCACATTAAGCGCCACTTCAAATTCATCATTTGGTGCGGCAAAGTAGGGGGCATTAGGTTGCAATACAATATCATTACTTACCGTGGTTGACATTTGGGTATGACCCATGGTTTTCTCGCCTACCGAAACGGCCATGATTCGAATTTTCCCATTAAAATAATTAGGTACTTGATATTCAACGGTTTTATTACCGTTAACATCAATAATACCCGACCAATAAGCGACAGGTTCATCTATTTTACGTTTAAATGGATTAAGATGACCGGATAGTACATCATCATTATCGCCGTCGCCTCCCGGTGCTGAATGGGTGATTAAATGACGAAACTCCGGCAATATCTGATCTAAAATTTGTGACGTTCGTACTGAGAGCGCCTTTTTACGTAAAAAGCTGTTTAACGGATCTTTAAGTTTATAATTCGAAACTTGTAAGATCCCTTCATCTACCGCAAAAATTACCACTTTTTGCGGGCTGTTGGTATGCAAAGTAATTGGGAGTTTGTCACCCGATTTTATTTTTGCTGGTGCTTGTAGCGACAGTTTATCGTCAAACTGATTGTTGGTAATTTTAAATGGTATAACACCGTAGCTTAACGGGCTCATAAATATTTCATCGGAATTTGGATCACGAATAAATTGAACATTAATGTAGCCATTACCACTCATATTTTTAGGCAGTTTGATTTTTTGGACGGAACTGGTTGTATTAGTATGGAACCATTTCCATGCATAAACTTTATCCCGCTCGATAGTGATAATACCGCTACCGACATATGGCGCGTTGATTGCGATCTCAATTTCATCGCCCGGATTAAACTGGGTTTTATTGATCTTAAGTTCTAACTCTGCATTGCGGTCTAATTGACGTGTCACATTTGAATTACCCACAACGGTGTAACGAGTTTTATACAATAGCTGATTATCTTTATCCATAATTTGAATAATATAATTACCCGGATTTTGCGTATCTAACTGATAAATTGTTTTATCTTTGTTAATCGCAAAAGGTTGCTCTGAGATAACTGACTCTTTCAAACGTGACTCAAATTGATAAGTATTTGACGGTTGCTTAACCAAAATTGAAACATATTTTTGTTCGGTGACAGACAGTGTTAAATCACTCAGTTCAATTTTTTCAAGAATTGGGTTGATAGCAATAATATCTAAATAACGATCTGAATCTTTATTAATATAAGATAAATTGCCGTCAGATTTAGCACCGACAATATAATCACTAGGTGATACAAATGTTGTTGCAGTTGCAGCTACACTTCGGCCACTATCCGGCTCAAATACTTCGGTTAGCATTTTAAGCATGTAATTGCCTTCAAAGCTTTCCATATTTTTATGAAGGTCGATTTTAACTTGACCATTTTCATCGGTTTCTTCTTCATCTAATTCGACTTTGAAGCTTTTTCGATGCGCTGAAATCGATTCATAAAAGCTATAATCTTCATACTTTTTGAAGTGTGGGTAAGAAGGTTCAAGGATTACACTATTTGTTACACGGCGATCAGCGGCATCAGTACCGATTAGATTTTTAGCGGTAATTTCAGCTTGTAACTGCTCGGGTTTCACCCAACCTTGTTTAATGTCCGGTAATAATTTTAACGAGACGGTCGTTTTATCCGGTTCAAACTCACGAATCACAATCGAACTTGTGCCTAATAAGATTCGTTCATCTTCGTTATCGTCTTTAAGATATAAATAGATATACCAATCACCTGTTGGGGAGCTGTAGTTGGTTTTATAACTTAATTCATTGAATCCTGTTTTATCAAGGACAATGGGTTTTTTTAATACCAAATTAGATTGAGCATCATAAATTTCTGCTTCCAATGTTATGCCAGTCAATGAATTAGCCCAGTTTTGTGCTCTGACAATGGTTCCAATATGAAACGTGTCACCCGGACGGTAAACGCCGCGATCTGAGAAGATATGGGAACGTAATTCACCACCTTTGATTGTCTCAACAATACCACCTATATCAAATCGTGATAAGTTAAGATCACGATCATAGCTGGAGATAGGTAAGAAAGATAAATCTCTATCTTTTTCAACCACAAATAACAGTGGTTTAATACCTCGATAGTATTCTGACAATGCTGAGAATTTAACATGTCCTGTGTGATCGGTCTTTTTGGAAGTAATGGCAACGCCATTCATTCCCATAACCGTTACTTTAGCATTACTAACCGGAGCACCACTTGCAATTGATTGGATAAACAGGTCATAAGATTTGTCGAGCGACTTTTTGGCAATAATTCCCAGGTCGGTCACTACCATAAAGCGTGAACTCATAAAACGGTCGCCATCATAATCATCGCCATAGGCTCTAAGTAAAAATACCCCTCGATTTTTTCTATCTTTATTATTGGCTGTTAAATATTTAGAAAGATCAACTTCTGTTTGTGTAATGGCTTGAAGGGAGCCTTTTACCTCTTTCCTGACTGTATATTTTTCGACAAAGTGATCATTATCCATTTCGCCAAAATCCATATCTTCAAAGTCGTAAGATTGGTTAAATGAGATTAAATGTTGTAATTGAGAAGGGATAACCCGATCGATTTCAAGTCTTAAATTACTAAAGTTACGGGAGACGAGTGCTATTTTTTTCTCGCCCGATAGTGATAATAACGATCCTGATGCGGCAAAATCAACAAGTTTTGGATATTCCGGAACGGTTAATATATGCCGATAACTATTTTTTAAGAAATAACCATTTTGAGCAGATAAAGGTTGGTTAACTTCGATATAAAGTTTTGATTTTTGATCTGCATCTATTTTGAAACTCAGTACAGTTTGATAAGCGTGTTCAGTTGCGATTGGTTTTATCTCAATCGGTTTAGCTTTTTCTAGCTCTTTTTCTGGTACCTTAAAGATACTTTGGTTTCTACCTGTTATTTCATCGTAATAGTAGTGATGTTCGTAGTTGCTTGTGCTTTCACTTAATTGCCAAACTTTAACCACCTTAGTGAGATCTTCCGATTTTACCGGATGTGTTAAAGAGACAATTAATACTTGTTGTATCTTTTCATTGCTTTCTTCAACAAGTTTCACATCAGCATTAATAATACCAAGATTATATTTGTCCGGAATGGCAACTTTTGAATTGGCAATTGATTCAACTGGTTTGCCACCCATAGTGGAACTTACACCTTCCATAATGGTTAGTTTCGCATAACCCGGTTTTTCTAAAAATGGGACAGGGCTACTTTTGATATGGGCAATGGTGTCATCTTGTTCGTAAGCGATAGTAAAATCGATATTATTGAGAAATTTGTCTTGGTGATAATCTACTCCATCTTCGTACATTGCAAGCTTTATGTTTTTTTCAAAAGTGGGCTTATCTACTGTGTGGGAAAAATATACTGTATATAAAACATTTCTCACATTGTCTTGAGTCGGATCTGAGTAGAGTTTACCTTGATAGCCTAAACTGTAATTGAAAGAAGGTGTGGTGAAAGTGATGCCGGGTAAATCTCCCGGTAGATAACTGTTTTCTGCTAACAATTTAGAGTCATCTAAGGTAATGTTATACTCAGCGCCAAGTGGCCAATAGGCAACGTTAGGCTTGAAAGTAATCGTTCTATCATCGCTCCATTTCCACGTTCCTTCAATTTGCGGTGTTATCGTTATTCCTTCGGTAATTTCTTTATTTACTTTGTCTAAAGGGGCAGGAGAGCGAATATCGCCAACAAAATAGAGGGTTAATTGATCATAAGATCTATTTGGCGGCGTAATTCGCACACTGTAATTTTGTTTAACAATTGGGGCAGGTATGATAGGTTGTGGACGGTTTAAATACCAATGGTAAGCATAGTTTGCCCCCATATAAGTAAGTGTTCCAAGAATTATTGTCGATCCTATCAACAATTTTCTTTTATTCAATGCATTACCAATTGCATTATAAATGGCTTTTGCCTTTGGTAACCAACTCGGTGTAGACCAATTAATTTCACCAATAATTGGGCTAAAAAGCCAGAAAATAGCTTTAATCAAATAAAATAAAAATACGATGAAATAGCGTATTATTTCCCAACCTTTTTGCAAAATGTAAAAAGGTAATTGCAGAATAGATCGTAGTAATTCCATTTTAACTTATCCCTTAATGCTTATAGACAGATCAGATCTAATAAAGCTTTATAATGATTATTTTTTACTAAAACGTAGGGTATTTCTGAAACTTCTTGACAAGGATTAGAAAAGACCAACAAATATAATTAATAAAACAAGTGATAAATTATACTACTTTGCGTAAAAACATGATATTAAAAATCTTAATTTACGATCTTTTTTAGGTATGCGCTGGTGATATGTATTTGTATTTTCATAGGGTTTATTGAGAGGAAGTTAATAGTTTCGCTATTTGTTGATCATTAATGCGATCATTTGTTTATTCTCCATTAAATATTCGGTTAAAAAACGGGCGATAAGCCCGTTTTAAAATCGATATGTCTAGTTGTTTAATCATTGTTGTGGTGGTGATACCACTTTAATTTTGTTGCCTGCTTTTGATATCGCTTGAATATCACGATTATACATTGCTTCAGCAAATGAAGGTGGTATGGTATAAGTTCCAACATTGGTGGCTTTTATTTGATAAGAGAATTCTTTTACCGCGCCTTGGTCGGTAGAACCATAGATAATGACTCGATCTTCACGGACGTCGGTATAATCAGGATACCAAGTGTAGCCATGGGGTTTTATGGCTATCGGTGATTGCCAACCGTTTTGCTCATCGCCATTGTCATCCTCATTATCACTTTGCTCCGAGTTCATGGCTTGTTGTACCACTTCAAAGCCGGCAGGCAATAGATCTACAACTGCAATGTTGGTCGCACCTTCTTGAGATAGGGCTTGAACTTTGATCGTGACATTAATTGTCTCTCCCAGTTCGACTTGTTCAACAGGGTTGCCATTTTTATCGGTAAATTCACGATAGATTTCAAGACCGGATTTAATCGGCTCACTTGAAATATTTTTATCATAGCCTTGCTGTGAAATCATATACCATGCAGGTAAATCGGTAACGTTATTTACATATAGGGTATTATCCTCAGCAGCAAATTTCGCTTTCGCCAGTATACCTTGTAAATTGGCAATCAATTTTTGTTTATCGCTACCTCTTGATGCTGTACTAATTTGTAGTGAATCGTTGGTTAATTGAGCATTGACAATATTTGAAGAATAATTGCTTAATGCCATTATTGTCATTGCTGCTGATAGCGTTGTGTATTTTTGCTTATTGAGCATTAACACCATATTTTCCAACGCTTGGGCAGGAATATCTTGTGCTTTTTCTGAGAAATGCTTGTTAATTAGGTAAATTTTGCTTGCATCTACCACTAATGGATCATAGTAGTTATTTGTCCACCATGCATTATCATAAGCTTTTTCCATTTTTTTCCAGACAGGTTTTAATAATTCTTCAGCTTGTTTATCCATTTTGAGCATCTTGTAAGAAGATGCGATATACATAGCCATAATATCGGTTTCCCATTCAGAAGCATCATATTTTCTATTTAAATCGGTTAAAAGGGATGCTAGATAGTTGGTCATTATTTTATTTTGCCGGGTCAATAAATAAATAGCGTAAGCTCGTGAACGTACTTGATTTAAATCAAAAGCAACACGATTTACTAAATATTCTAGATAGTGATTAGCATTATCGAGCATTTTTTGTGGAATAGCTTGTCCCATATCTTTTGCGTCAAGCATAAAGTGAACCGCATATAATGTCACAAACGGATCCTCTTCATTGGTTGGATACCATAACCCAATAACACCTGAACTATTTTGGCGTGATTGCAGAATTTGGAACACATCTGATAGAGAAATATTTTCCTCTTGAGAGATTAAATCAAAATCAGCATATTTCTTTGCGACTAAAGCAGGGATAGCACGACTAATAATTTGCTCAGAGCAGTTGTGAGGATAATTCTGCAAATATGTCCCCAATCCTTTACTCAGTACAAATGGTGAATAGGATGCCGATGCCTGACGTTTACTAAATTCACTGTACATATCCCTAAAGCCAGTAAACTCTTGTTTGTGACCATCGATTCGTCCCATCATCGTGGTGAGACGATATTCGCTACTCGGTCGAACAGAAAGACTGATATCTCTTGTTACCTTAATATCACCAGCTACGGCAGTGAAGTGCAGATCAGCATTGCCAAGCTGAGAATTGACTTTAAAGTTAAAATTCAATACGCCATTTTTACCGGTTGCCAGCTCGATTGTTTTTTCGTTTTCACCGATAATTGAGAGGTGTGGGGTAGTTGTGACATTAACACTAATTGGAATAGTTTTATCACCCATATTTTCAATTAAATTTGTCAGATTAAGGCTAACTTCAAATTCATCATTTGGCGTTGCAAAATAAGGCGCGTTTGGTTGCAACACAATATCATTATGTACTGTTGTTGATGTTTGCGTGCGCCCCATGGTGTTTTCACCCACTGAGACAGCCATTATTCTTAACTCACCGTTAAAATAGTTAGGGACTTGATATTCAACGGTTTTATCTCCGTTTACATCAATAATACCTGACCAATAAACTATCGGCTCATCGCCTTTGCGTTTAAATGGATTGAGATGACCGGCAAATTCCATATTATTTCCGTTATCTCCCCCTGGTGCAGAACTATAAATTAGGTGTCTAAACTCTGGCAAAATCATATTCATAATTTGTAAAGTTTTAACAGATAGTTGCTTTTTAGCAAAGAAACTGTTTAAAGGATTTACGAGCCTATATTTTGTAATTTGTAAGATACCTTCATCAACCGCAAAAATAATGGCTTTTTGCGGGGAATTACTATGCAAGGTAATAGGAAGTTTATTACCCGATTTTATTTTTTCTGGTACTTGCAAGGTGAGTTTATCGTCAAACTGGGTAGTACTAATTCTAAATGGTACAACACCATAGCTAAGCGGACTGAGGAATATTTCTTCAGAGTTTGGATCTCGAATAAACTGTATATTAATATAAGCATTACCGACAATATCTTGCGGTATTGTGATCTTTTGTATTGAGCTAGTTGTATCAGTATGGAACCATTTCCATGCATAAACCTTATCCCGCTCGATAGTGATTATACCGCTACCAACATATGGGGTTTTAATAGCGATTTCTATCTCATCTCCCGGATTATAATTGGTTTTATCAATTTTAAGATCTAACCCTGAATTACGGTAAAATGAACGTTCATAATTTGAATCCCCTTTAACTTCGTACTGAATTTTGTGTAGTAAATTATCATTCTTATCCCTGATTTCAATAATAAAATTACCCGGGTTTTGCGTATCAAACTGATAAATTGTTTTATCTTTGCTGATCGCAAAAGGCTTCTGTGATATTAGCGAGACTTTTGAACGTGATTCATATTGATAGTTATTAGACGGTTGCTTAACCAAAACAGAAACTTTTTTCTCTTCAAAAACTGAGAGTTTCAAATCATTGAGATCAATTTTTTCCAGTAATGGATTGATAGCAATAAATTCCAAATAATTTTTAGAATCTTTGAAAAAATTCCAATCATAATTGTCTTTTTTAACCCCAACAAGGTAATCATTAGGCGATACTAATGTTGTTGCTGTTGCAGCGACACTTCGCCCACTATCAGGTTCAAAGACTTCGGTTAGCATTTTGAGTATGTAATTGCCTTTAAAACTATTGAGATTTTTATAAATATCGACATTAACAATACCATCTTCATCGGTATTTTGTTCGTCTAATTCTACCTTGAAACTTTGATCGTTAACTAAAGAAGAACTATAAAAATAATAATCTTCATATTTTGTAAATTGAGTGGAAAACGGCTGAAGAATTAATGTATTTGTTACACGGCGATTAGCTGCATCTGTTCCAATCAAATTCTTAGCGGTAATTTGTGCTTTTAATGTTTCAGGTTTTCTCCAGCCTGCTTTAATTTCTGGTAATAATTTTAGTGATACCTGTGTTTTATCCGGTTCAAATTCACGAACAATAAATGATTCAATGCCTAATAAAATTCGTTGCTTTTCATTGTCATTTTTTAGATACAAATAGATAAACCATTCACCGGTAGGGGAACTATAACTGGTTTTATAACTGATTTCATTAAAACCTGAATTATCAAGCACTATTGGTTTTTTCAGTGCTATATTAGATTTGGCATCATGGATTTCTGCTTCTAACGTTATGCCGGCTAATGATTTAGCCCATTTTTGTGCTTTAACAATGGTACCGACATGTAAAGTATCGCCGGGGCGGTAAATACCACGATCAGTAAAGATATGTGAGCGTAACTGACCACCGTCAACGGTTTCTTCTTCACCATATGTCCCAAATCGTGAAAATTCTAAATTTGTCGAGCTTTTGTCAATCGGCAGAAACGATAAATCTTGATCTTTCTCAACAATAAATACAACTGGTTTTACACCTTGATCATATTCAGATAACGGTAAAAATTTGACATGTCCGCTTTCATCAGTCACTTGTGACGTAATAGTCACACCGTTGATGCCCATGACAGTCACTTTTGCGTTGCTGACCGGTTCCCCTGTATTTATTGACTGGATAAACAGATCATAAGAGTTGTCGAGAGATTTCTTGGCAATAATTCCCAAATCTGTTACGACAATAAGACGTGATTGCATAAAATTATATTTGATTTTATTTGGTTTTTGATGTTTACCATCATCATTAAGACCATCATTACCATAAACGGAGAGTATAAAGACGCCTCGATTTTTAACATCATTGGTATTTTTAGTTAAGTAACTGGTTAGATCGAAGGCGGTCTCTTGAACTGATTGAGCTGGACCCGTTATTTCTTTAGTAAATACAAATCTATCGACAAAATGGTCATTAGAATTACGTCCAAAGTCCATATCTTCCAAAGAATAACCTCTATTAAATGAAGGTAAATGATGAAGCTGAGAAGGGATAACACGATCAATTTGAAGTTTCAAATGTTTAATGTTTCGAGAAACCAATAGTATTTTCTTCTCACCAGAAAGCGATAACAAAGAACCTGATGAAGTAAAGCTAGCAAATTTCGAATATTTTGGTACGGTTAAAACTTTTTTATATTCTTCGCCAAGAATATAACCATTTTGCGCAACTAAATTTCGGTCGATAACAATATAAAGCTTAGATTTCTGATCAGCTTGTAAGTCAAAACTCACTACCTTATTATCATTGTCTTCACCTTTTCTTAATTTTAATTCAACAGGTTTAGCTTGTGCGAGTAATTTCTCATCGACGTAAATAGAGCTTTGTTCAGAATATCTCTCATAACTATAATTATAATCATCATCATCATCATCATCATCATCATCATATTTTTTTTCTTCATCGTTATTATTTTTATTGTTATCTTCAGGTAGTTGCCAAACTTTAATCATTTTAGCTAATTCTTCATCATTGACTACTTGAGATAAAGAAATATTTAATACTTGTTTTAGGTCATTATTAGTGCCTGAAACAATATCTAGTTCACTGTCAATGATTTCAAGATTATATTTACCCGGTAGGTTGATAGTTGAAGCAACTGTTGTGAAAACCGGAGCACCACCGAGTGAGGATGTAACACCTTTATCTATCTCTATTTTGAGATAACCAGGATTTTTCAGTATTGGAAGCGCACTACTAGTGATATAGGCAACAGTATTATCTTCATTATAAGCAAGAGTAAAATCGATATTTTCTAAAAATTTATCATCTTTATCTTTGTCATCAAGTATTTCATAAAGTGAAAGTTTTATGTTTTTTTCTAAAGTTTGTTTATCTACAGGATAATTAAAGGTAATTGAATTGATGACTTTGAGCGCGTAATCTTGTGTCGGATCGTAAAAAAGTTTGCCTGTTGGATTTAATTTGTAGTCAAATTCAGGTGAAATAAACGTGTGGTATACAGAATTTTTTTTTAAAAAATTATTATCGGCTAACAGTTTTTTATCATCTAAGTTTACTTGATATGTTTCTCCTAGTGGCCACGACTTTGTGAGCGGTTCGAATATTATGGTATTGTCATTAGCCCATACCCAAGTACCTTCTATTTTAGGCGAAATAGAAATCCCTTGAGTAATTTCTTTATTGATTAGTTCTAATGGGGCTGGCGAGTGAGACGATCCCAAAAAGTTAACTTTCAATCGATAATCTTTGAAAGTAGGCGGATCTATTCTGACAGTATAAGTGTTCTTAACATTGGTGGCTGCTTCTACTGGTTTAGGGCGGTTTAGATTCCAATGATATAGATAGTTGATAGAAATTATCGCAATTGCAGTGACGATAATTGTTGAACCGATCAACAGCTTTCTTTTATTAAGCGCCATGCCAATTGAATCATAGGAAGTTTTTATTTTTGCTAACCAGTTGGGTAAAGACCAATGGCAATTTATCTCACCAATTATTGGGGTAAATAGCCAGAAGATTCCTTTGATTAAGTAAAATAAGAAAATAATAAAATAGCGTATTATTTCCCAACCTTTTTGTAATAGGTAAAAAGGCAATTCAAGAATAGATCGAAGTAACCCCATTGTATACTTATTCCTTATAGATAGATTTGATAAAAATTATTGTATTTATACTGAAACGTATGGTATTTCTGAAACTTCTTTACAAGTGTTTTTTTAAACAAATCCCTGTAAATAGACTTTGAAAAGAAATTGTAAAGAATTATACATCTTTATGTAAAAATAAGATAGAAAAAAATGGCAAAAAACAGTCTTTTTCTGGCGATATTTCATGCGATTATGTTTGTGAATTATCTTAAATGAAATTGGTTAAAACCATTCAGGCATACGTTTTGGATAAAGGTGGTGATTGACAATCAAAAATATTTAGAATTGATCAGATTTTGGGAGCGCAATCATTACTATTTTTGGGCAAGTTTTCGGCTTATCAAGCAGCGTGTTTGGGCGGCGTTTTTAAACACAATAATAGGTTAATTAATATTGTGAAGATAGGGGATGTAACATTTGATTGGCAATCAAAAATTGAATAACCTACCATATTGGTCTAAATCCAATTTTGATGCCTATCAGTGTTAATGTTTTATTGATTCGCTCAGATTTATTAAGTTTTATTCTCTGGCAACAAATACAGCTCTAGTTGGGGCGGGATAACCCTCAATCGTTTTTGAGCTATCGTTAGGATCTAAAAAGTCAGCTAATGAATCTGATGTCATCCACGGCGTTTTGCGTTGCTCATCTAAACTAGTTTGCGAAATATCCACCAATTTTACTTCACTAAAGCCACATTTTTGTAACCAATTGATCATGGTAGGTACAGACGGTATAAAATAGACATTACGCATTTGTGCATAACGTTCTCCTGGCATTAGTGCTTGATGCAATTCACCTTCGATAACCAGTGTTTCAAGTATTAACTGTCCACCGTTAACAAGTTGATCTTTTAGTTGGTAAAGATGATCGAGTGGTGAACGGCGATGATATAAAACGCCCATGGAAAATACCGTATCAAAAGCAGTAAGTTTTGGAAGCTGTTCAATCCCTAATGGTAATAGATGTGCTCGCTTATCATTACCTAATAGTTTTCGTATTGCTTCAAATTGACAAAGGTAAAGCGCCATAGGATCGATTCCCACTGCAAGTTTTGCGCCTGCTCCAACCATTCGCCATAAATGATAGCCACTATTACAACCTACGTCTAATACCGTTTTGCCTTCCAGACAGTCAATGTGGTTAATCAATCGTTCCCATTTCCAATCAGAGCGCCATTCAGTATCAATCTCAATATCATACAAATGAAAAGGGCCTTTACGCCACGGCATCATGGTTTTCAATAGTTGTTCAATTCGTTGTTGCTCGCCTGCGCTTAGCGGATGCTCGGTTTTGGCCGTTACACTGTGTAATAGGTCAATGTAATAGGGCGTGATTGCCGGTAAATGTTTTATGCTATTTAGCCATTGATTAAAACGATTATCAATATTGTGTTTTTGCCAATGGGCTAATTGTGCCGGTAACACTTCAAGCCAATGGCTGAGCTTATTTTTTGCAATAATCTGGTAAAAATCACCAAAATCAATCATGCTATTTTCCTTATTAATTACACTAAAAAAGCGTGCTATTTAATGGCAATGATGGAGCCAAAATTGAAACATTGAAACCAGGTATCAATATGCGCAAATCCGGCTTGTGATAAACGTTGTTTATGTGTTTCGATACTGTCAGTTAACATGACGTTTTCTAACATATTGCGCTTTTGGCTAATTTCCAGCTCGCTATAGCCGTTAGCGCGTTTAAAATCATGGTGCATGTTAAATAGCAACTCATCAATAATGGGATCGCTAAAGCTAAACTTTTCTGATAAGACTAATATTCCGTTAGGATTAAGCGCTTGATAGATGCGATTTAACACTTGTTGACGATTTTCAGGCGTTAAAAATTGCAAGGTGAAATTAAGCACGACCATTGAAGCATTTTGCATATCAATATTACAAATATCATCGCAAATCACTTCGACTGGCGTTGTTGCTTTATAAGACTCTATGTGGCGTTTGCACCGTTCAATCATCGGTAAAGAGTTATCAACCGCAATAATTTTACAGTTAGGCTGATTAACATGACGACGAATTGAAAGGGTAGCGGCACCTAATGAACAACCTAAGTCATAAATCACAGAGTTTGGCTGGACAAATCGCTTTGCAAGCATACCAATCATTGAAATAATATTTGAATAACCCGGGACAGAACGTTGCACCATATCGGGGAAAACTTCAGCGACTTTTTCATCAAACGTCCAATCGCCTAGCTTTTCAATTGGCGCCATGAATAATTGGTCTTTTTTGATACTCATAAAAGTTATTGGTACTGGAAAAATTAATTTTGTTATCATATCACTTTTTTGCGATAAATTGTTTGGTTTATTATGGCTTTTGTAGATCTTTTCACTCCTTTAATCGCTATTTTTGTTAGCGTCTTAGCAACGTTTTATTTAGGAAAAAGGTGGCAGTTTTGGTTTGATATCAAGTTAACGGGTTGTTATCGATTAATGTATTGGTCATTGGTGGCTATTGCGATTTACTCTTTGATAATTGCTCGATTAGCGAATAATTTTGCTGTTCCACACCTAGTGCTATTTTTTAATTGTCTGGCATCTGTCGTGATTTGCGCAAGTTTATTAATGTTACTGGCTGATGTCATTTATTTGGCGAGTAAAAAGCGGTTTAAACCGAAGCTGTGGTTTAAAATCTGCTATGTGGTTGCGGTTATTTCGTTGTGTTTTTATGGATATAGTATGGCTGTTAATCCAACAATTGTGCATTATCATGTCAATATTAATAAGTCGGCAAATGTCGATCATCTACGTTTTGTGCATCTAAGCGATATTCATCTAAGTGAATTAACATCACCGAAAAGAATTGAACAAATGGTGGAAGAGGTAAATCAACAACAGGCCGATTTTATTGTGATCACCGGTGATACATTAGATAGGCGCTTAGCGCCGTTTACTCAACGAGGTTTTGCTAAACAGTTTCAACAATTGAAGTCGAAATATGGTACTTTTGTAATTTTTGGTAATCATGAATATTACCATTCCAAACACGCCGACAATCATGAGCAAGATATTATTGATGCTTTTGAGCAAGCCAATATGAAAGTATTAAAAGATGATGTTATTTATCTGGATGATGTTGGCATAACATTAATCGGCCGTGATGACCTTTCGTCCTACCGTTATCATGCTAAACGAGCGTCACTTGCTGATTTGATGATGTTTAGTGATAGCAATACACCTATTATCTTACTTGATCATCAGCCCAGCAATCTTGATAAAGCCGCTAATTTAGGTGTCGATCTGATGCTATCAGGGCATACCCATGGCGGGCAAATTTTCCCAATTAATTTAGTTGTTGATATAATGTATAAAAATCCCTATGGTTTATATCAAGATACCACACACCATTTTACCAGTATTGTTAGTAGCGGATTTGGTTTTGGTAGTCCTCCTATTCGCTTAATGACACGGGGTGAAATTGGGGTGATTGATGTGACTTTTAACACTAAACCGTAAACTTGTCTCAATAGGAATCTTAATTTGTCTTATAAGCTTATTACCCATAATGACCAGCTAGCTGAATTTTGTTTGAACATTCAAAACAGTTCAGCTTTAGCATTAGATACAGAATTTGTACGTACTCGTACGTTTTTCCCTCATTTAGGCTTGTTACAAGTATTTAATGGCGAGCATGCAGCATTGATTGATCCCATAGCGATAACTGACTGGCAAGATTTTTTGGCGGTGTTAAATAATCCAAAAATTGAAAAGTATTTTCACTCTTGTTCTGAAGATATTGAAGTGTTTTTACATCACTTTGGTTGCGTACCAACGCCGATCATTGATAGCCAAATTCTCGCTTCGTTTTTGGATAACCCACTCAGTAGTGGCTATGCCAGTTTAGTTAATAAATATTTAGCGGTAGAACTGGATAAAAGTGAAACACGAACTGATTGGCTTAAACGACCTTTAACCGATAAACAATGCCAATATGCTATCAATGATGTACTGTATCTTTTGCCATTGATGAATAAATTGAAAGCACTGTTAGCAGACAATCATTATTTATCCGCTGCTTATCAAGAGTGTCAAATGGTGATTAGCCGTAAGTGTGAGGTAATGAATCCTGATGATGCGTATCTCAATATTAAAAATAGTTGGCAATTAAAAGGGAAAAATTTAGGGCAGTTGTATAAACTAGCCCGTTTTCGATATCTGATAGCGAAAGAGCAAGATATTGCGCTAAATTTTGTTGTGCATGAAGAAGTCTTATTTAAAATAGCCCGTTTTTTACCTTCATCGCTCAGTGAGCTGAGTCAATTAGGCATGAAAGGGAAAGAAATACGCCTGTATGGTCAGATGATTTTAGATATTTTAGCTCAGCCGACGCCGGATATTGCACCAATTTGCCGGGTTAACCGTTATCCTAATTACAAAGATATCTGTGAACAATTGAAAAATGCGGCACAAGCCATTGCTTCTCAAACCGGGCTTAATCCGGATTTATTGCTTTCAAGGCGGTTGATTAATCAATATGTAAAATGGCAAGCGGATAAAACCAGTACTGAGCCTGAAATATTACAGGGTTGGCGTAAACCTTTATTTGAAAAATTTGGTATTTAAAAGTCAGCAGGTCATACCTGCTGATGTAATTAAACCCAAGGGCGAGAAACTGGCAATGGGTAAGCTTTATTATTATCAAAACAGCTTATCAAAATAAAATCGATTTTTTCTTGATTGGTCACCCAAATTAGTCTGATTTACGCTAGTTCAGCAAGCATTGACTCGACAATCGCTGAGGAGTGGGCGGCGGCCAGTTTTAAAAATGATTGAAAATCAACCGCTGATTCACTGTCACCATTATCTGAAATCGCTCGTACCACAACAAATGGGGTCTTAAATAACCAACAAACATGGCCAATTGCAGCGGCTTCCATTTCAACGGCGATTGCATCCGGGAAAGTTTGTTTGATTCTTTGCAGATTTTCTTTACCATTGATAAATGCATCACCACTACCAATTGATCCTTCAACCGCATTAACGCCCTGTTTTTTGATGCAAGATTTTGCTAATGCTTGATATTTTGAATCGGCGGCGAATGTTACCGGACAACCCGACATTTGTCCCGGTTTATAACCAAAAGCGGTTAAATCGACATCATGGTAAAAAACATCTTTCGATACAACGATATCACCAATGTTTAATGCGCTTGATAGCCCACCCGCTGAACCGGTATTAATCACCGCATCAACCTGATAATGATTAAGTAAAAGTGTGGTGCCGGAGGCGGCTGCTACTTTACCAATTCCCGATTGAAGTAATACAATATCACATCCGGCTATTTGACCAACATGAAAATCGCAACCTAAATGGTGTTCGATATGATAATTAGTGATTTTACTTTTTAAGATAGCAACTTCTTCTTCCATTGCAGCGATAATAGCAATTTTCATAATTTCCTCTTAGCTAACGGGCATAATATTAGGATAAATATGCTATCATAATTGCAGTCTTCAAACTTGACAATATATCAAACTAATGGAGTTGAACTTTGCGCACAATTTTTATAACAGGTTGTTCTAGTGGTATCGGGCTAATCTCAGCTTTGACATTAAAGCAACGGGGTTATCGTGTTATTGCTTCTTGCCGAAAAATATCAGACCAACAAAAATTAATTGATCAAGGATTTGAAACCGTGCTACTGGATCTGGATGATCCGCAATCGGTCACGCAGGCGGCTAACGAGGTTTTAAGTTTAACCAATGGTAAATTGTATGCACTTTTTAATAATGCCGGATTTGGTGTTTATGGGCGCTTAAATACGATTAGCCGTGAACAGTTAGAATCTCAATTTTCGACAAACTTTTTTGGTGTTCATCAATTAACCCAGTTACTTTTGCCGGCTATGTTAGCGCACAACGAAGGGCGAATTATTCAAACCAGTTCAATTGTCGGTGTTGTCGCCACCCCCGGTCGAGGCGCTTATTCAGCCAGTAAATATGCGTTAGAAGCGTGGTCTGATGTGTTAAGATTAGAGTTAGCTAAAACCAATATTAAAGTCTGCTTGATTGAACCTGGGCCATTGAAAACCGACTTTTCAGCCAATGTTAATCAAACCGACAAGGATAAAATTGTCAAAAATCCGCCTATAGCTAAACGCTTTACCTTACCAGCGCAAGCCATTTTACCCTATTTGATACATGCGTTAGAGCATGCCAGACCGAAAATACGTTACAGGGTCACCATGGTAACGAAGTTGGCAGCAATAGCTAAACGTTTGCTTCCGGATAGATTAATGGATAAAATTTTACAAAATAAATAATACCTAACCATATTATTGATAGGACACGATATGCAACAGCAATTTATTTTTGATGTCAATGAACAAAATATTCAACAGATCATCGAGCAATCTTCTCGATTGCCAGTGCTATTCTATTTCTGGTCTGCAAGAAGTCCCAATTACGAGGCAATGACTCAAACATTGACCAAACTCACTAATGAGCATCATGGTCAATTTATTTTGGCTAGTATCAATTGTGATGAACAGCAAATGTTAGCTGCCCAATTCGGTCTTCGTGCTATTCCTACCGTCTATCTATTTCAAAATGGTCAACCGGTTGATGGTTTTCAAGGTCCACAGACTGAAGAAGTGATTAAACAATTTTTAGCTAAAGTGTTGCCAAATGAAGATGAATTAAAACTTGTTGAAGCACAAAATTTATATAATGAAGGGAAATATGAACAAGCATTACCTTTATTAAAACAAGCCTGGCAAAATCTTACTGACCATTTAGGGAAACCACGATCTGATATTGCGTTGATGTTGGCAAAAGCGCAAATCGAATTAAAGCAACTGGCTGATGCTAAAGAGGTACTGGCAACGATACCATTACAAGATCAAGATTCAGTTTTTCATGGTTTACAAGTTGAGATTGAATTACTTGAGCAAGCGGCAAACTCACCTCAATTGCAGTTACTACAAGCACAATTAGCCGAACAACCGGATAATATCGATTTGATGATTCAACTATCCTCACAATTAATGCAAGTTGGCCGACATGAAGAGGCATTAGAATTGCTCTATCAACCGCTTACCAAAGATCTCAATGCAGGGGAAGGGCGTATTAAAAAGACCTTACTGGATCTGCTCGCAGCTTTAGGTACCAGTAATTCGTTAGCCGGAACTTATCGTCGTAAACTCTATACTTTACTTTATTAATTGTTAGTCGGTTTTGATGAGGTCACTTGTTGGTTTTCGATCTGAAGTTTGACAGATTAACAACAAGTGAACGTTACGATGATAATAGAAGAATAAAATAAGCGGAGATTCAACAATGTTAAATTGTTGAATCTTTTGTTTTTTAGTGTTCTATGACTCTAGGGAAGTCTTCGTCTTTTCGAAGCGTTAAAACCTCAACGCCATTTTCGGTCACTAAAATCGTGTGTTCGTATTGCGCTGAAAGACCATGGTCTTTTGTTTTCACTGTCCAACCATCTTTCATGGTACGAGTTCGCCAGTCGCCGGTATTTATCATCGGTTCGATAGTAAATGTCATGCCGGCTTTTAAAATCACACCGCCGTCATCAGCATCATAATGGAGTACTTGCGGCTCATCATGATAGACTTCGCCAATGCCATGCCCGCAATATTCACGTACCGATGAAAAACCAAATTTATCGACATATTTTTGGATGGTTTTACCGATCTCTCTTAAACGAATACCCGGTTTAATAATTTTGATTGCTTCATACAAGCTTTGTTGAGTGACTTGGCAAAGTTTTTCGCCCGCAACTGTTGGTTTGCCAGCAATGTACATGCGAGAGGTATCGCCATGATAACCGTCTTTGATGACTGTCACATCGATATTTAAAATATCCCCGTCTTTTAATTTTTTTTCAAAGCTCGGGATGCCGTGACATACTACGTCATTAATTGAAATACAACTGGTGTGTTGATATCCACTATAGCCAATATTAGCCGGAATTGCTTTTTGGACATTGACGATATAATCATAACAAATTTTATCTAGCTCACCGGTACTAATGCCAGGTTTGACATAAGGCTCAATCATTTCTAATACTTCTGCTGCAAGCTTTCCTGCAATACGCATTTTTTCAATTTGTTCTGGGGTTTTTAACTTAATAGACATTCAAATATTCCTGTAATATTGATGACAATATCCTACCATATACCATTTTTTCGTCAAATTATAGCGAGGCTATTATGCGACAGGTTATCAAGAGTTAATCAATATTCTGTAAAGAAGTTTCAGATTTTACCTATATTTGAGTATAAAAATGAAAAGTAATACTGGTAAAACGACTTTTAAGTATATAATTACCAATTATAAAAAAAGGTTTTATCGTAATGCAATGTCACTATTATCAACAAAAGAAATGTTTATCTTGCCAGTGGATTAATCGTCCTTACCCAAAGCAACTCGAAGACAAACAACATGAGTTATTAAAGCAGCTAGCTACCTTACAACCCAAAGAAGTTATGGCGCCGTTTGCTAGCCCTGATTCTGCTTTTCGAAATAAAGCGAAAATGGCGGTATTAGGTACCGTTGAAAAGCCGATATTGGGGATTGAAAATGGTGATCAAGCTGTCGATTTATGTGATTGTCCGTTATATAGCGCTGGTATGCAAAGTATATTGAAAATAGTGCGTAGTTATATTCGTAAACAAGGTCTGGTGCCCTATAATATCAATAAACGAAAAGGCGAATTAAAATATGTGATCATTACCCAAAGCTCAATGTCTCAATCAAGCGGCTTTATGTTACGATTTGTTTTAAAATCACATAAATTGGTGAGTAAAATTAAAAACTCTTTTCACCAACTACAAGCGACAATTCAAAATTTGCAAGTCGTTTCAATTAATATTCAGCCGAATCATGCCGCGATTTTAGAAGGGGAAGAAGAGTTAGTTTTGACTAATAATCCTTATTTACCCATGACGATAAATCAAATTCCGCTTTTTATTAAATCGAAAAGCTTTTTTCAAACCAATACTTATATTGCTCAAAACCTGTATAAGACAGCAAGTGAGTGGATTGCTGATTTAGATATTAAGTCCATTTGGGATCTATTTTGTGGTGTCGGTGGATTTGGTTTGCATTGTGTTCAAGCAATGGATAAACAGATTCAATTGACGGGTATTGAAATAAGTGCCGATGCTATCGATTGTGCAACCCAATCGGCCAAACAACTAGGATTTAATAATTTGACATTTAAATCATTGGATGCAACCCAATATGCAATTGCCGAGCAAGCTGTAGCGGATTTAGTCTTACTTAATCCACCCAGACGTGGGGCAGGGAGCCAATTGATACAATATTTACAACAGATGTCACCCAACTTTATCTTATATTCAAGCTGTAATTTATCATCGTTAGTTGCTGATGTTCGCTTGTTATCGGATTATCAAATTAGTAAAGTACAACTGTTTGATATGTTCCCTCATACTTCACATATGGAAGTGTTGGTTTTATTGGAAAAATCTCAATAACTTTTTAAATATTTAGGCGAGTTTTTATTAATTGATGATTAATAAGTATTAATCATCAATTTCCTCATTTTACCTCTTAAACTTTGTCGCTTTGATATCAATTAATCTTCAAACACTTCTCTAACTTACGAATATTTTTATGTTTTTCATTTTAATGTTAATGATAATTATTAGCAAATGGTAATGGTTATCATTATTGTTGATCTTATTTATTATTTTTGATAGATTTACGAAAAATGATAATTATCAAAAATTGGAAATTTAATGCGAGCAGTTCAATAACATAAGTTTATGGTGAAAAATGAAAATAAGTAAAATATTTTTAACTGTTTTAGCTGCTTCATTACCACTATCAGTTTTTGCGGCTGATGATGAATTGGAAACTATGACGGTTACGGCTACCAGACAAAAGAGAGCCAAATTAGCTATTCCGGAAACCGTTGATGTTATCACTAGCAAGAACATTGATGATCATCAAATGTCAACAATGGAAGATTTAGTCAGATATTTACCGGGAATCTCAGTTAACAGACAAACTTCAGGTACTGACCCTTTTGGTAATTTAGGCGGAATTAGAATACGTGGTATGGCGGGTAATCGTATTCAAATGCAAGTCGACGGTGCAAGAGTAATTGAAAGTATCCAAGACGGCAATAGAAATTTTATTGATTTAGCCAACATAAAAGCTGTTGAAGTTATTCGTGGACCGGGATCGGTATTATGGGGCGCTGATGCTGTTGGTGGGGTAGTTGCATTTAAAACTTTAGATCCCAGTGATTTGCTGAAAGGTAAATCTTATGCAGTGCGATTAAGTGGTGGTTATGATAGTTTGAATAAACAAAATACTAAAACAAGCATGTTAGCGCTTGAATTGCTACCTAATTTAGAAGGGCTGATAAGCTTTAGCCGAAGAGATTACCAAGAAGCCAAGTTATCTAAAGCTAAAGCGAATGGCGGTATTTGGGGCTGTCCACGTGGCGAAGATGCCATTAGATGTAATAAACTCAATCCGTTAGATGCCAAAGCAGAAAATATGTTAACCAAATTGGTTTATCATAATGACACTCGAGAAACAAAGTTAACATTTGAAAATTTCCGGTCTAACTCATTTGTTAAACAGATGTATGATTATGGTTTACAAGCTAACGGAACATTTAATGGCGATTATCGAAGAACGCAAATACAAACTCGTAAAAGGTATGCTATTGATGATAGTTGGACGCCCCCAGTATCGTTTATCGATCAAATCAAAACCATGTTCTCTTACTCGCCGCAAGAACGTTATTTAAAATCGTATCGTCAACAAAAAGATAAACGACAAAATCCGATTAATACCTATACCACTAACGATTATAAAGAAAAGTTTTGGCAGTTGGATCTTCAGTTAAATTCGAACGTGGATTTTTTCAATATAACGCATGATTTAACTTATGGTTTTCAAGGGGATATTACCCGTAGCTATTATCGTAATGAGAGCACCAAAAATGGCGTAAAAACCATAGGTGGCGGCTTTAATTTTGCTAATGCTAAAACGCAACGTGCAGATATCTATCTTCAAGATGAATTTCACTTTATCTCTGAAAATTTAAAAATTAAACCGGGTTTACGATACGCAACCTATAAAATTAAACCCAATACCGATAGCCATTATGCGGTGGTTAAAGGCAAAGAGCCTCGTGATTTGAGTTCACATCGCCTTATTCCGCAATTAGGCATATTATATAACATCACTGATCAATACTCTGCTTATGCCCGTTATGCTGAAGGATTCAAAATGCCAACGGCTCAACAGCTTTATACGTCATTGCCTTCGGTAACGATGAATCTGATTCCTAACCCTAAACTAAAACCTGAAAAAGTAAAATCTTATGAGACCGGCATTAGAGGCGATTTTTCAGAAGGTTGGTTTAGTGTAGGTTTATTCAAAGCTAATTATAGTAACTATATTAAGAATTTTATTCGGGTTGGGCCGAAGGATTATACCTACAAAAATTTATCCAACGTCAATTTATGGGGAATTGAAGCATCGGGCGAGTGGCATTTTGCGCCAAATTGGACTTTGAATGCTTCAAGCTCATATCAATATGGAAAAAAACAAGATTCTCCCGGTGATAAAAAAACTTATTTCAATGAAGCCATGCCACTGCAAGGTAATATCGGTTTGAAATGGAATGTTCCCGATTTTAATTTTGATACTGAAGTCGTCGGAACTTTTTCTAAGGCTGTATCTCACGTTTCTAAAGACAAATCGTCATCAGATGAAATATTTAAACCAAGCGGTTATGCAATCTATGATGCCTATTTAAATTGGCACCCTAGCAAAAATATTACCATTCGGGGATCGGTATTAAATATATTTGATCGCCGTTATTTTAAATGGCCGATGTTTAGTAGTTATTATAAAAATGTACAAAATAATGTAAAAGTGACAAATCCTATCGAGCTTCAAACCGCGCCGGGAAGAACTTTTGCCGTTAGTGCGGTTATTAATTTTTAATCATTAACGTTAAATACTTCTGTCAAATTGATAAAACATTTTTGGCAGGAGTTGATGTAGAAAAAAGGCAGTTTTGAGAGTATAAGTTGTGCAAACATTGAAAAATATAATCTTGCTTATGAAGCTTTGCTTCAAATCAAGACAAGGTAAATATGGTTACTGTTATGCTTTAATTATTATTTGTTTAAATATTGTTTTAATTAAAATTAGTCTTGAAATGATTAATTGGAATAAAAACTTTTTTAATGCATTAGAAAAATATGACATGCAAGGCGTTATTACCCAATTAATCGTTTTTGTGTTGTTAACAATTTCGGGGGCAATAACTTACTTAATAATTGAGTTTTTAAGAAAAACCTTAGTGATTACATGGCGCAAGGTTTTAAATGATTCGATACTTGATAAGTGGCTCAATAACAAAGCATATTGGTATTTAAATAACCATCAAGACGAAATTGATAATCCTGATCAGCGTATTTCCGAAGACTGTCTGCTATTTATTGAGCGATTAACTAATGAAGGCTTTTCGCTAATTACTCAATGTATTGGTCTGTTTTCCTATTTTATGCTTTTGTGGCAAATTACCGATAATTTTGTTTTAAATTTTAGTCTATTTAATATCGATATAAGTATTTCTCATTATTTAATTTGGCTGGCACCAATCTATGTATTATTCACTTCTTGCATCGCTCACATGCTCGGGCGCCCATTAAAAAACTTATTAATTGAACAACAACACTTAGAGGCAAATTATCGCTTTGCCTTAACTCGATTTCGTGAATCGAAAGAGCCAATCGCGTTAGCCAATGGTGAAAAAGTGGAGAAACAACAGTTTGAACAGCATTTCAATCATATTATCAAAAATTGGTATTTATTAATTAAACGACAACTTATTTTAGGCTGTTTTACTCGGCCATATTATTTAACGGTGTTAAGTATGCCTATTTTCTTTTCTCTGCCTATCTATTTAATTGGTAAAGTTAGCTTAGGTTCTTTAATGCAAATTAGTAAATCATTTAGTAATGTTGTGACTAACTTGTCTTGGTTTATTTTCAATTATCATAAACTTGCTGAACTTATTGCGTGTAGTTATCGTTTAACCCAGTTTTTTGAAAAAGCTAATCAAGCCGCTCGTCAATACCAATCAGCTAGCCAATTAGAGATAAATCAAGATGCATTTGCGATTGACGATTTAACTATAAAAAAACCGGATGGCGCTGTGTTATTAACACTACCCAATCTTTATCTTAATAAAGGCGATTCGGTTGTTATATCCGGTGCATCGGGTGTAGGTAAATCAACATTTTTCAAAGTAATTTCTGGCCTTTATCCCAATTTTGAGGGGAAGATTAAAGTGCCAAAATTAAAGACATTATTTTTATCGCAAAATACCTATTTTCCGGTTGGGGGATTAGCTCATGCAATAAGCTATCCGCAGCCGTTGTTTGAAAAAGATTTAAGTTTGATTAAGCAACTTCTATTAGAAGTTGGTTTTTCTACAGAATTTATCGATAGAAATTTACTCAGTGATAATTTAAAAACACTTTCCGGTGGTGAAAAGCAACGTCTAATGATTGCAAGAATTTTAATGCATAAACCTGATTGGATTTTTATGGATGAAACAACCAATGCATTAGATAAGCAGTCCGAAAAACAATTGCTGAAATTGTTAAAGACAAACCTACCGAACAGTAGTTTTATTATAATTTCTCATACTGATATTTCGAACTATTTTGATAAATGCTACCAGTTGAATTTATAACAATGTAGTTAGATGAATTAACTCAATATTGACAAAAACAAGGAGTAATTATGGCTGAGTCCAAAAATGATGTTGTTGAAAAGACAATAGAAAATTTACATGAAACAATCCGCACAGTCATCTTATCAACAATGACTAAAAACGGAGAGGTAGATACGAGTTATTCGCCTTATTATTTTGACGGTAATGATTATTATATTTTAATATCAGATTTAGCGCCTCATAGTCAGAATATGAAAGATAATTCAAATATCTCTTTTTTAATCATTGATGATGAAAGTAATACTAAGAATATCTATGCTCGTAGACGACTATCTTTCCATGCAAAAACAAGCATTGTTGAAAGAGAAACTGAGCTATTTGATAACATTATTGACCAGCTTGCTAAAAGAGTGAGTAAAATGGTCTATATGTTAGCGGAAATGAAAGATTTTAATTTATTTAAAATCACACCGACAGCCGGTAGATTAGTGTTAGGTTTTGGAAAAACCTATATTGTTGATCATCAAAATAATCTTATCACACCGGTTGATGAAGATTATGTCGCTAATCAAAAAAGCCAACAAGCCAGTAACTAAGCTAAATTACTCGCAAAGATATTTACCATTATCTATTTTATAGGTAATGGTTTATTGTTGGCGATTTTCAAATAATCTAAATAATTTTGTCGATTGATAGATTTCTATTTTCTTTTTGATAGTCACAAAACAGCCTATCTAAACCCTTAAACTATGCTAAAATTAAGCCAATTTAAACTGAATTTAGGAAATGAGATATTATGATTCCTGACGTTTCTAAAGCGCTCAATTGGTTGGAAAAGCACTATACTATTTTACAGGGAATTCAACGGGGTGTTGAACGTGAAACACTTCGTATTTTACCAGACGGCTCTTTAGCAAAAACCCCTTTTCCTAATAAAATTGGTTCAGCTTTAACTCACCCTTGGATAACAACCGATTTTGCCGAATCGATGCTTGAATTTATTACGCCGGTTAATACGAATATTGATTATATGCTCACGTTTTTGCGTGATTTACATCGTTATGCCAGTGTCAGTATCGGCGATGAGATGATGTGGCCATTAAGTATGCCTTGTTTTGTGGCAAATGAAGACGATATTATTTTGGCGCAATATGGTAGCTCAAATGAAGGGCGTTTTAAAACGGTTTATCGGGAAGGATTGAAAAATCGTTATGGCGCCATGATGCAAACCATATCCGGCGTGCATTATAACTTCTCTTTGCCTATGGCATTTTGGCAAGCCCGATTTGGAGTAAAAAACGCCGAAGAAGGCAAGGCTGTCATTTCTGAAGGTTATTTTACTTTAATACGTAATTATTATCGATTTGGTTGGGTGATTCCTTACCTGTTTGGTGCATCGCCTTCCATGTGCTCTTCATTTATTCAAGATAAGCAAAAAGCTAAGGCCTTTATTGAACAAACAAATGGTAACTGCTTCTTGCCTTATGCAACTTCATTAAGATTAAGTGATATCGGCTATACCAACAATGCCCAGAAACAACTGGGTATTACGTTTAATCATCTTGATACTTATGTAGAAGGATTAAAACGTGCTACTCAAACTAAATCAGAAGCGTTTAAAAAGTTAGGCATTAAAGTTGATGGTCATTATCGGCAGTTAAATGATAATGTATTACAGATTGAAAATGAGTTTTATGCACCAATTCGCCCTAAACGTGTGCCTAGAGCAGGGGAGTTACCTTCTGATGCCTTACTACGTGGTGGAATAGAGTATATTGAAGTACGAGCGCTCGATGTTAATCCGTTTTCACCGATAGGCATTACCGAAGAACAGATTCGCTTTATTGATCTGTTTTTAATATGGTGTGCGCTAGCGCCAGCCCCAGAAATGAGTAGTGAGGAGCTTGAGTGTACAAAATTAAATTGGAATCGGGTTATTATGGAAGGGCGTAAACCTGGTCTTGAAATTGGTATCGGCTGTGATAGCTATCGTGAGCCATTATCGAAAGTCGGCCACGAATTATTTAAAGATTTGCTCCGTGTTGCTGATGTATTGGATCATCAAGATGATAAACAACATTATCGTAAAGTTTGCGAACGGCTTGATTTGATGTTTGATCAACCTGAATTAACGCTTTCTGCAAGAACGCTTGAGGCTATCAGCGATTTAGGCACGGCTAAATTTGGCTTAGCTTTAGCGACTCAATATAAAAAACAGCTTATCACAGAACCATTAAGCTTACTTACAGATAGTGATTTTATTCAACAACGCAATTTATCGCTTGAAAAACAGGTGATGATCGAGCAAAGTGACAAAATATCATTTGATGATTATTTAAAACAAAAAATGACGATATAAAATGTTTAAACAGCGTGACTATACACTACGATATCAAAGTGATAGTGATATTGAATTAATATTGCCCAATCATCAAATTATGGTTAACACACCATTGGTTAACCAGATGTCGTTTTCAGTTTTAGTGTGGAATATTTTCAAGCAAAAAAGAGCTGACTGTATCCATATCCTTGAACTGTATGCCAGCAAGGCTAAATTGATATTGTTACAGGAAGCGCAAAATACCCCTTTGCTGCTTAACTTTATCAGTCAGCACAATAAAATCGCTGACCATGTCCCCGCCTATTGTTTGAATGATATTTATGCAGGTGTCATGACGATATCCGATTCATTGCCAAGTGCTTTGTGGTCGTTTCGTGAAAAAGAGCCGCTTATACGTGTACCTAAGTCGGCGTTAATCACGCTTTATCCTATTGAAAATTCGTCAGAACAACTCTTAGTTGCCAATGTTCATGCGATAAATTTTAGTATTGGTGTTAAAGTTTACCGGCAACAAATCCATATGTTATTAAATCGCATTAAAACACATCAAGGACCGGTTATTTTAGCTGGAGATTTTAATGCATGGAGTCGACAGCGAGTGAATTTACTTTATCATTTAGTTCGTTCAATTGAACTTAAACCTGTGAACTTTACTAATGATATTCGCAAAACGTTTTTGGGTAGGCCATTAGATTTTGTATTTTATCGAGGGTTAAAGCTTGATGCGGCGCAAATAATTAACACAGCCGCATCAGATCATAATCCTTTATTGGTGAATTTTAAAATTATTTAGCTTTTACTAGCTTAATTTTAAGAACGTCCCCTTCTTTTACTCGTGGGTTTTTCAACTTATTCCACTCTAAAATATCGGTGATTTTTACCCGATAATTTTGCGCAATAGAGTAAAGATTATCACCCGCTTTAACTTGATAGGTTATCTGATTTTTGTTGGCAGTAAGTACCGAATTCATGTTGTTATTTATACCACTATATTGAATCGTCGTCGATTTCACTTCAAATGGCATCGTGTTATGTGGTACATCTTGTAAAAGCTCAGTGATTTGATTAGAAACCAGCTTTTCTGCCTTTAACTTTTTAAATAAAGATTCTGCATGTGAATAAGGAACAAGCAAATGGAAAGGGCCATTTACTGTTTGCTTAACATAACCAGCATTATATGTCATCAAATCATTAAGCGACAACCCTGTGTATTGGGCAATTTTCGTTAATGAAACGTTTTTAGACATATCAATCCTTACAAGCGAATTTTGATAGTTACAATCAGGCAATTTTATGCCATAACGTTTACTATTTTTAACAATATCGATGATCGCTAAAATTTTAGGAACGTAGTGCATGGTTTCAGCAGGTAAATCAAGCGACCAATAGTTGGTTGGTAAACCCTTTGCTTGGTTTTTCTCAATCGCTTTTCTGATTCTACCTTCACCGGCATTATAAGCAGCTAAAGTTAATAACCAATCGCCATCAAAACGGCTATTTAAATTTTGTAAAAGATTAATAGCAGTCGTTGTTGACGCAATAAGATCACGACGCTCATCAAAATGACTACTTTGTTTTAATCCATACTCTTTAGCTGTAATCGGCACAAATTGCCATAAACCAGCGGCTTGAGCTGGCGAAGTTGCTAAAGGGTCATATGCACTTTCAATTAATGGAATTAAAGCTAATTCAACCGGTAAGTTATTTTTTCTTAGTTGGTTGATGATGTAATAAACATAAGGCTCTGAACGCAAAGTGATTGTTTCAAACGCTTGAGGATTGCGTAAAATACGCTCTCTTTCCGCTTTAATACGGTTATTTTCCGGAACATTTACGTTTATTTTGGTTAACATAAATTTCCAAGGATTTTGCGTGACCGATGCATAATTAACACCACCACTTTTAATACTAGAAGTAACTATTGATTTCGTGTTTGAATTTTTATAGCTGCTACTTACAGTTTGTCGAGGAGTTTGATTTTGACACGCAGCTAAAAAAGAACATAACATTGTGAATATTAATAATTTTTTCATTAGTTTTCAAGTTTAGACATCAATTTAAGCGTGTTATTATACCTAAAAAATGTCTTTTTGGCTCCTAAAATAAGTGAACAGGTCTAACTCATTGTTAAAATTAAATTTATCTTGTAAAGATTTTTCATTACATCTTAAAAATAAGTTAATTTGTTTCTCTTTGGTTAAAATAGAAGGCAAAGTAATTGATTTTTTACAAATACTATCGAAATACTTAACGATTTGTTTATCGTTAGGCACCATTTTTTGCGCAAAATTTAGATTAGCTAAAGTGTATTCATGTCCTGCACAAATTAACGTATCATCAGGTAATTGCATTAACTTATTGAGAGAATTGAGCATCTGTTGATAAGCATTGTCAACAACTCTACCACAACCCGCAGAAAATAGTGTGTCACCACAAAAAACATACGGCTTAATATAATAAGCTAAATGACCTAAAGTATGCCCTGGTACTGAAATAACCTCAAATTGAAAATCAGCAATAGACACTATTTCCTTAGATACTATTTCCTTATCATTCAGATAGTGAATTGGCAAATCTATTTCACTTGGCCCGTAAATTTCAATATCGGGATAAATTTGATATAACTTAGGTACACCACCAACGTGATCGATATGGTGGTGAGTTAATAAAATTGCAAGGGGGGTTAAGTGATGTTTTTTTAGATATTCAAGGACAGGTTCTGCTTCACCGGGATCAATGATAACAACTTGTTTATCATTATTTTCTAATAACCAAACATAGTTATCTTTCAAAATCGGAATAATATGCAATTGAAACATAAAATTTTTGCTCCTATATAGTGCTAGTAATAAGTCTTTGATAGAAGTCTAAGAATAATTAAAGTCGATGTTTAAAATAGATCTAAATTATCAATGTGCTGATCTGATATAGATTGTTCAAATCCAGTATCGGTTAAAGTAGGCGATTGGGCTTGCGTTTTCGCTAATATATCACAACGTTCATTTTCAATATGTCCTGCATGTCCTTTAACCCATATCCAGTTGATTTTATGGTGCTGGACTAATTGATCCAGACGTTTCCATAGATCAACATTTTTAACCGGCTTTTTATTCGATGTACGCCAGCCGTTTTTTTTCCAACCATGTATCCAATTGGATATACCATTACGAAGATATTGGCTGTCTGAATAAAGTTCAATTTGGCAAGATTGTTTTAATTGTTCTAAAGCGACAATGGCCGCTAATAGTTCCATACGATTGTTGGTGGTGTTAAAGTAGCCTTCTGATAAGACTTTTTCTGTCTGTTTATATTTTAAAATAGCTGCATAGCCGCCGGGCCCGGGATTACCAAGACAAGAGCCGTCCGTATAGATTTCAATTTTTTTTAGCATTTTATTAAACTTTTTACCGAGTCATTAAAATGTTATCCATAAGATTAACCTAAAATATATAACCTAATTTTAGCCTTTTTTTGCTAAGTGGCTCATTGGGTTTAAATCGTGTAGGTATCAACATTAAAGTATTTTGGTGATAGACTATATCATTAATTTGTTTATTTCCCAATTACTAACAAAAAGAGAGCATTGTGATAACTAATTCTACTCGTCAGATCGTCTTAGATACCGAAACAACCGGTATGAACCAAGGTGGTAATAATCATTATGAAGGTCATAAGATTATTGAAATTGGTGCTGTTGAAATTATTAATCGTCGTTTAACGGGGAATCATTTTCATGTTTATATTAATCCTGAACGTCTAATCGATGAAGAAGCGTTTCGAGTTCATGGTATTAGTGATGAATTTGTTAAAGATAAACCCATTTTTAAAAATATAGCTCACGATTTTATTAAGTTTATTGACGGTGCTGAGTTAGTTATCCATAACGCATCGTTCGACGTCGGCTTTATGGACTATGAATTTCGCCTGTGTGGATTAGATTTTAAAACTGCGGATCACTGTATCATTACCGATACATTGGCTATGGCAAGACGTTTATTCCCGGGTAAGCGAAATAACTTAGATGTACTTTGTGAACGCTATCAAATTGATAATTCACATCGAACACTTCATGGCGCTTTATTGGATGCCGAGATCTTAGCTGAAGTCTATTTAGCGATGACCGGTGGGCAAACAACGCTATCTTTTAGTTCTGATGAGAATCTTTCATCTTCAACACAAAGCCAAACAATAAAAAAGATTACTCGCAGTGGTACACCTTTAAAAGTGATTAAAGCGTCACAATCAGAGTTAACAGAGCATGATGCTATTTTAGCAAAAATTGATAAGAAAAGCGGCGGGGCGTTGTGGAATAACCATTAATGATTGTTTTATATTCAATCAGACGTTAATTTTAAAATTTATATTGACGTAATTAAAAATAATCTTTAACATCACGCCTACTTTAATGTTCTAACATTAAAACTATCAAACAAAGCGGAGCGGTAGTTCAGTTGGTTAGAATACCTGCCTGTCACGCAGGGGGTCGCGGGTTCGAGCCCCGTCCGTTCCGCCAATTCTTATCTTATTAATGCTTTCCTTGTTTAATATAATTGTGTTATCTTCGATAGCCTCTAAATATTACTTAAATTGATTCAGACATGCTAAAAAAATCGATATTTGTTGTTCTGGGTGGAATTTCTTTTGCATTAGGAACGATTGGCATTTTTGTTCCTTTATTACCTACCGTACCTTTTTATCTTTTAACTGCATATCTATGGTTAAATAGTTCTGAGCGCCTTTATAACTATTTCACCCAAACTAGTTACTATCAAACTTATATCCAAAAAATGCTAATTGAAAAGAAAGCAACCAAGTCAAGTTTATTTAAAATGTTGGCAATGGTGTTTGTTGTGCTTCTTATTCCTTTTATTATTTTTGATTCTTTACATGTAAGAATCATTTTAGCCATAGTATTTTTAGCACATCTTGTTTTTGGCTACTATTATTTTAATAAAAAGTAATTTACTTCACAGCTGAAAGTAGGCGAGGACAGGGTAAATAAGTTACCCTGTAACAAAAATAATGGTGTTTGATTGCGAAGTGATATTTATTATTCGGATTATTTCAAACTTTTTTTAATTTCAATAGCAAGTAATGGATTCCACATTGCACCTGTTGCACTCATCACCGCATCGGCTCCACTTTTGATAAATTGATGATAATGTTCACTATTACTCACACCACCAACACCAACAATAGCAAATTTTAAGTCCATTTGTTGACGGTATTTGGCTAATCGACTAACCATATCCAGACCAGCCCAACGAATCGCTTCACCGCAAATCCCGCCTTCTTTTCTATTTTCACCTAATGCCGGTTTACCGTTAGCATCGACAGGTTTAGCTGATAGTGTATTTATTGCGCTTAAGCCGTCAATTATCGAACCGACTCGAGTTAATAACGAAATAATTCTTTCATCATCAGGAAAATAAGCCAGTTTTAAGATCAATGGGCGATCAGGTACGGCTGTTTTAATAGCATTTACAATACGTTCAACGCGATCAATGTCGAAACAGAGTAATTTACTCGCACCTTCATTTGGACAGCTTAAGTTTGCTTCTAAAATAGGGGCATTGGTTTCTCTGACTAATTTAGCCGCTAGCGCATAATCTTTTTCGATTTCGCCATTACCTTGGGTGCCTTGAAAACTGCCGATAACACATTGTCCATGGCCAGCTGATTTTACGGCGTCAGCCATATCGGGTTGCCAAATATCCGGAGCAAAAGACGGAACACCAAAAGAGTTAGTAATTGACAAAGGTTGAGTATAGTTTGTATCAGCTAATACGGTATCAAGATTCGGGGATAATTTACCATTTGGGTGGACAGATAGTACATTAGGCAAAGGGTGGCATTTATGAAGTTTAGTTCTAACTGTTTTATACACACATAAATCAAATCCATAAGCAAAAGCGGCCTTGATATAATTAGCATTTAATAATGGACCTGCTGGCATGCCAAAAGGGAGGTTGACATCAATATTTAAAAATTGAGTTGGTTTGGTTGGTACTTGTTGTGTTTTATCTAATTGCGCGAAAAGTCCAAAAGGCCCTTGAGCATAATTATCTTCATAACTAATACTTGGATTATAAAAAGGGATCAAAGGTTTCATGCTATCTCCTGTTTATGAATATTCTTGAAATGGTGTTGTTGATTAAATTGAGGTAAAAATACAAAGGGGTAGAAATAAAAAATCCTCCATAAAGGAGGATTTATATAGGAAATGAAAAAAGAGCGATTATGTGGTGTTGTTTTGATTTGTTGTATAAATGCCACAATCATGGTCAAATTCTCTTTTATCCAAACTGTCAGACATTCTAGCTGAATAAAAATAAAGTTCAAGTATAATATTCAAAAAATATGTAAGTAAATGAAATAGTTAGAGTGTTTTTTTTTAGACTTTGACCACCTATCACTACGCTGATTTGAAGCATCAAATTCAAAAATAGGCAAAATCTAACCAACAAATTCAGTCATAAATAGCTAATTGATTAAAAACATTCAGAAAAAATTGTCCAAAAATTGATACTAAGGTTATTAATGAAACTAATGTAAGTGGAGAATACCAGTAACTAATGTTATTATTACCGGTAACAAAAAACAATTTTGAAAATTACTGGGTAATGAAAAATGAGAAATGATAATATTTTTAAACCATTAGCTTTACCAAACGGCGTAGAATTAAAAAATCGAATAATGATGGCGCCGATGACAACTTGTTCCGGATTTTATGAAGGTTCTGTCACGCATGATTTAATTGAATATTACCGAGCAAGAGCGGGTGAAATAGGCACTATTATTGTTGAATGTGGATTTGTTGACAATAAAGGTTTAGCCTTTCCCGGAGCGATTGGTTTAGATCACGATGATAAAATAGAGGGATTAGCGAAGATCGCTAAAGCCATTAAAGAGAAAGGCTCCAAAGCCGTTATCCAAGTTTATCATGGTGGCCGTATGGTTGAGCCTAAACTCATTGGTGGACAATCCCCAGTTGGGCCAAGTGCGATAGCTGCACCACGTCCGGGCGCAGCAACCCCAATTGAATTAACTGCAGATGAAGTCGATGAGATGATTGACAAGTTTGGGCAAGCTGTTCGTCGAGCGATCCAAGCTGGATTTGACGGGGTCGAAATTCATGGTGCTAATACCTACTTAATTCAACAATTTTACTCACCTAACTCAAATCAACGAACTGATAAATGGGGTGGTAGCCGTGATAATCGAGCTCGATTCCCATTGGCTGTTTTAGATATTACCCATAATATGTTTAAAAAATACGCCAGCCCTGATTTTATTGTTGGTTATCGTTTTTCACCGGAAGAATTAGAAATACCGGGTATTCGTTTTGACGATTCGATGTACTTACTTGAAAAATTGGCTGAAAAGGGACTTGATTACGTTCACTTCTCTATGGGGGCTATCTTAAGACCATCTATTGTTGAAACTAATGATCCAACGCCTTTAATTAATAAATATGTGGCAATGCGATCACAGACATTAGCTAAAATTCCGGTTGTTGGCGTCGGTAATGTGGTTAATATAAGTGATGTCGAAGCCGCTATGGATAACGGCTTTGATCTGGTTGCAGTGGGTCGGGCATGTATTGCTTACCCTGATTGGCTTAGTCGAGTCGAAAAAGGGGAAAAACTTGAACTTTTCATCAATAGTGATAAACGTGAAGAACTCAATATACCTGAGCCACTTTGGCACTTTTCATTAGTTGAAAGCTTGATTCGTGATGTGAATCTTAATGTAAAAAAATTCAAGCCGGGCAATTATCAAGAAAAGGTTAATGATGAGTCTTATGAATACGTAATTAATGTTGAATTAGGTAAAGACTTCGTTAAAGACATGCAATTACTTAATGCTAATGATTTTGATAGTGAAGTAGTTAACAACTTTTCTGAAATCAAACATCGTATTATTGACTCTAATAGCCCACACGTCGATGCAATTTCTGGCGCGACATCACAATGTGAAGCGTTCAAAAAAGCGGTAACCAAAGCTATGGCGAAATCAAATAAAGAAGCTATCCTTGCTGAGGGTGGTGATCCTAATGATAAAGCTTATGATGTGGTGGTGGTTGGTAGTGGTGGCGCTGGACTGTCAGCCGCTATTCAAGCACATGATTTAGGGGCAAGTGTGGTTGTGGTTGAAAAAATGCCGGTTATTGGTGGCAATACAAATAAAGCTTCCGCTGGTATGAATGCGGCCGAAACCAAATTCCAAAAACTTAAAGGCATTGTGGACAGTAAAGATCTGTTCTATAAAGAAACGTTAACAGGTGGTAAAAACAAAAATAATCCTGAATTACTTCGTTATTTTGTTGAAAATGCACCTGATGCCATTGACTGGTTAGATAATAATGGTATCGAACTTAGTGGTATCACAACAACGGGTGGCATGAGCATTGACCGTACGCATCGTCCGGCAAGTGGCGCGGCTGTTGGCGGATTTTTAATTAGTGGATTGCAAAAAAATATCAACCGACGTGGTATTGAAGTCATGCTTGATACCAATGTAACTGAAATCTTAACGGAAAATCATAAAGTTGTCGGTGTTAAAGTCAGTGAAGAAGACGGTTCCGTTCAAACGATTAAAGCCAAAGCGGTTATTATTGCTACTGGTGGATTTAGTGCAAATCGTGAAATGGTTGAAAAATATCGTCCTGATCTGAAAGGATTTGTTACCACTAACCATAAAGGTGCAACCGGTTCCGGAATTATGATTCTAGAAAAACTGGGTGCAGGCACAGTGGATATGAAAGAAATTCAGATCCATCCAACTGTTGAGCAAACAACTTCGTATTTGATTTCTGAATCAATTCGTGGTGGTGGGGCGATACTGGTTTCCCAAAAAGGGCAGCGCTTTGTCAATGAGTTAGATACTCGTGATAAAGTTTCAGCAGAAATTATTAATTTGCCTGAGCATTATGCGTATATTCTATTTGATCAACAAGTGCGTAATGAAAACAAAGCTGTTGAAGAATATGTATCACATGATTTAGTCGTTCAAGCTGATACGATTAAAGATCTTGCTGATAAACTCTCAATTGACAGCAATACTTTATCCCAAACTATTGAGCGTTATAATCAGTTTGCTGAAACAAAACGTGATGAAGACTTTGGAAGAACAACCGGTATGCGACATCCTATTAACAAAGGACCATTTTATGCGATTAAAATTGCGCCGGGCGTGCATCATACTATGGGTGGGGTAACGATTAATACTGAAACTCAAGTTTTAGATACGGATAAACATGTAATACAAGGCGTATTTGCTGCTGGCGAAGTGGTCGGTGGTGTTCATGGTGCCAATCGTATCGGTGGAAACGCTGTTGCTGATATCATTATATTTGGTATGCAGGCAGGTAGAAAAGCCACTGATTACATTAATCATTAATTGACTAATATGACTTAAGCTTGTTTAAAATGCTTAATTCAAGCCATGAATATACTCAAGTATTAATGGGTACCACGGTTTCATTAACGCTTTATGAGCCTAATGAAACCGTAGCTCATAGGGTGTTTCACACCATAAAATTACTTGAAGATAAATTGACCGTTAACCGCCGTCATTCAGAAGTTATGTCGATTAACGCTGCTGCGGGTAAACATCCGGTTATCGTTAGCCGTGCTGTGTTTTCGCTTATAGAGCAAGCTTATAAAGTCAGTTTAATGCCCAATAGTTGTTTCAATTTTGCTATTGGTCCTTTAGTTAAATTATGGAAAATCGGTTTTCAAGGCCAGCAAGTTCCCTCCCCACAGCAAATTCATGATCAACTATTATTAACCGATCCTAACGAAATTGAGCTTGATCCTAAAACTTGTGCTGTTTTTTTGAAAAAAAAGGGAATGGAAATTGATTTAGGTGCTATAGCCAAAGGCTATATAGCCGATGTGGTTAAAGTGGTTCTACAGCAAAATAACATACATCAAGCTATTATCAATTTAGGTGGTAACGTCTTAACTTTAGGCAAATCACCTTTAGATAAGAATGGCAATTGGCAAATAGGTTTGAAAGAGCCATTTTCACTCAACAATGAACTGGTTGGGATTATTCAAGTCAACGATAAATCTGTGGTTACATCAGGGATTTATGAGCGTTACTTTACCTTAAATAATCACCGCTATCATCACATCTTTGACCCTTCAACCGGTTATCCTTTGGATAATGAATTAGAAAGTGTAACGGTAATTTCAGATACGTCGCTTGAAGGTGATATTTTTTCGACTATTCTCTATGGATTAGGGGTTAAAAAAGCGGGTAAATATTTGATTGAACATCCGAATTTATCAGCCATATTTGTTTTAAAAAATAAAACAATCGAACTAGTTAATACTGATAATTTTGCTTTTCAGCTAGTTAGCCAACAATATGTTTTACATTAACATTTTGTTGGAAACGAAAAAATTTATATCAAACTGGATCGTTTTTATAATGAATTAAATTAAGTCATTTTTAATTAAAAAGGAAAATACTATGAACACAGTGAAAAAACCACCTGTCAAATGGTTACCGCTCATAATTATTGCCGCTATTTCAGCAATATTATGGCAATTTGTTTCTCCGCCAGAAGGAATTAGTATTGAAGGTTGGCACACCAGTATCATCTTTGTTGCTACTATTGCCTGTATTGTCGCTGAAATTATGCCAATTGGTGCAATTGGATTATTAGCGATAACAGTATTTGCGGTTTTAAGACCGTCAGGAGCGGCAACAGCAACAGATGCAATTAAAATTTCATTAAGCGAATTAAACAGTAGCCTTATTTGGCTTATTGTTATTGCTTTTATGATTGCACGTGGTTTTATCAAAACAGGGTTAAGTAAGCGTATAGCTTATTATCTGGTTAAAATTTTAGGTAAAAATACGTTAGGTTTAGCTTACGGCCTGTCAGTAACGGATATGGCATTAGCTCCAGCTATTCCTAGTACGACAGCTCGTGCAGGTGGGGTAATATATCCAATCGCTGAAGCGTTAGCGATTAATTTTAATTCGAGTCCAAAAGATGAATCAAGAAATCGTATTGGCACTTTCTTAATGTTAACCATTAGTCATGTAAATGATATTACATCGGCAATGTTTTTAACTGCCTTTACCGGCAACTTGCTGGCAGCCAAATTAGTAACAAGTCAACTTGGTATTACTTTAGGCTGGGGACAATGGTTTATGGCGGCTATCGTACCTTGTTTAGTCTCATTTATTGTTATTCCTTTAGTTATCTACTTTTTAACCAATCCTGAACTTAAAAAGACACCAGAAGCGCCTAAATTAGCCACCGAAGAACTTGAAAAAATGGGTTGTGTGACCTTTAAAGAAATTATTATGGGTACAACTGTTGTATTACTGTTAGGCTTGTGGATTTTTGGTAAAAATTTCGGTATTGACTCAACCACTACTGCATTTATCGGTTTAACAATTTTAATTTTAACCGGCGTACTTAGCTGGGAGGACATCAAGGGTGAAAAGGCCGCTTGGGATACTTTGATTTGGTTTGCTGCATTATTGATGATGGCAGGGCAAGTGAATAAACTAGGCGTAACTAAATGGCTAGGCGATACAATTGGTAATGCGGTTAAAGGTCACTTAGGGGATAGTAGCTGGGTTTTAGTCATTGTGATTTTGTGTGTAGCTTATGTTTATCTACATTACTTCTTTGCGAGTGGTAATGCGCATATTGCTGCTTTATTCCCGGTATTTTTAACGGTTGCTTTAGCACTCGGCGTGCCGCAAATGATTGCCATTTTTGCATTAGTTATTTGTACTAACTATTTTGGTTCGATTACCCAATTCGCTAATGCCCGTAACCCGTTACTGTTTGCTGAAGGCTTTGTACCGGTTAAAACATGGTGGAAAGTCGGTTTCATTTGTAGCGTAGTAAATTTAATTATTGTTTTCACTATTGGTATTTTATGGTGGAAAATCATTGGATTAGGCTAAAAGCTTAGTTTATCACCGCCAGTTTTACTGGCGGTTTTTTTTGAGTGATTAAAACATTTCAATCGATAATTTCCAATCGTTAACCGATTTCCAATATTTCTGCTCCTGCTCTAAATCAAGCAAGATTAATTTATTATTTTCAACAAACTTTTCGTTGAGTTCTATCGTCAGTTTGCTCAATTTATCACTGTTTAATTTTAATCTAAATGCAGTGAGATCCAGATCGTTATTACGCTGGTTATTAAATAAAACGGCAAGCCGCAAAATCTGCAATAACGAGATGATATGTTTGTATTCGAATAAACTAAAATAGGGCAGTTCATCAATGTTAATTGACTTTCGGTGATAACGAACAAGGGTAGACAATAAAAGTTGTTGTTCTTCATTGAATCCGGGTAAGTTACTATTTAACAGAATATAACTCGAATGTTTGTGTATTGATGAAAAATTTATTTTCAGTCCCACTTCATGGAGCTGCGCTGCCCAATAGAGGATAGATTCTAAATGTTGTGGAATATTAGTCGAAGTTTGCGCTTTCCATTGTGAAAAAAGATACTTTGCCGTTTTAACCACTTGTTTAGCATGACGTTCATCAATGTTGTAATGCTGAGAGAGTGATTCTGCTGTTGTTTGTCTTATATCCCGATAATTTGGACCGTCGATCAGTTCATACAAAACCCCTTCACGTAATGCGCATGGGCTAAATTGAAGCTCTTTTAAGCCTAATGCGTTAAAAACGCCACTAAATATTGCTAACCCGCTGACGAAAACGTTTTTTCTTTCTTCAGAAAGTGATGGATAGTCAATTTCATGAAAAGACTTGAATTCTAAGATATAACTGATTAAATCATCCAAGCGTTTAGGCGTAATGATACCGTCGCTGACACCTAAATCTAATAATATTTTGTAAATACTTTTAATTGTGCCGGAAGTGCCAAATGCGGCACTGATATTTTGTCTTTTTATTGTGGTAATAAGATTTTCAATTTGTTGTTCAGCTGCCAGTTTAGCTCTTAAAAATGAATATCGGTCAATGGTCTTTTGTGGAAAAAATTGCTTAGTGTAAGTCACACAGCCCATTGGTCGACTTGCCACAATAAATGGTTTGAGATCGTTTCCTCGACCAATGGCAATTTCAGTCGATCCACCACCAATATCAATAACAAATTTGGTATCATCTTCGGCGGTTGCTTCAGCTGTCATGGTACCTAAATAGATTAAACGGGCTTCTTCTTGTCCGGAGATAATTTCAATCGGGTAGGGTAGAACCTTAGCCGCTTCGGCTAGAAATTGATGCCGATTGCTGGCAATGCGCAGCGTATAGGTAGCAACAATTCGAACATTTTCCGGTGGAAATCCATTTAGCCGTTCAGCAAAGAGCGCAAGACATTCAATACCTCGTTTAATACTTGACTCGCTTAGCTCATAGAATTCATTTAACCCGGTAGCTAAATGAATATTTTTTTTATTTTTGTAAATAATTTGTGTAGCACCATCTATACAACGTGCAATGACCATATGAAAACTATTCGAGCCGAGATCAATAACTGCATATTCATCAAATTTATTCACATTCAAATCCTTAACTTGCCGATTCTAATTGTTTTAGATAATCATAAATTGCCCGCTGTGCTCGCACTTTCTTTTTATTACCTCTTTGGACATAATTGTTCATATTATCTTTATCGATAATTCGAGCTTTGACATTGTCATTACACTGAATATTGAAAATATTATGAATAGTGGATTTTAATGTCAGATCAAATATTTTTACTCCGACCTCAATCCGGTTATCAAGATTTCTAGGCATCCAATCGGCAGATGATATGTAGGTATCTTTATTACCGTCATTTTCGAAAATATAAACTCGAGCATGTTCGAGATACTGGTCAACAATACTGGTTACATAGATATTTTCACTTAAATTAGGAATTTGAGGAACGAGTATACAGGTACCTCGCACAATCATGCGTATTTTCACGCCAGCACATGAAGCTTTATAGAGTTGATTTATCATCTCTTTATCAGTTATTGCATTGAGTTTGAGATAAATGCCTGAAGGTTTCCCGGCTTTGGCATTATTGATTTCTCTTTCAATAAATTCATGAAAGCGTAATCGTGTATTTTGTGGCGAAACTAATAAATGGTGAAAAGTTACCGGCTTAAATGGGTTTTCAATAAAGTTAAACACTTTTAGCACTTCACCAGTGATTGCCGGATCTGCCGTTAGTAACGAAAAATCGGTATAAACTCTTGCGGTTTTTTCATTGAAATTTCCCGAACCAATGTGGGCATATCTTACTATTCTGTCGTCTTCTTTTCGGTCGATCAAAAATAGTTTTGCATGAATTTTTAATTTTGGCTGAGAATAGATAACTTTAATTCCGCTACTGATTAATCGTTTTGCCCATTTGATATTTGCTTCTTCATCAAAACGTGCTTGTAGCTCAACCACAACCGTCACTTTTTTACCATTATTTGCCGCATTAATCGCAGCATGAATAAATCTTGAATCTTTAGCAACACGGTAGATGTTCATTCGAATATGCGTAACAGCCGGATCAAAAGAAGCCTGTCGCATTATTTCCAGAACATGACCAAAAGAGTAATAAGGATAATACAGTAAAACATCACGATCGTTGATTGTGGCAAATGCATTTCTAAATTGTTTAAAACGATTATAGGCAAGACTAGGCAAACGTTTATTGAGCAGATGTTTAACGCCCAGATCCGGAAAATTAGCAAGATCTTTAAAATTTGGATAACGCCCACCTGGCATGGCATCTTGCTCAGTTAATCTTAATTTATTAATCAGTAATTCAAAAAGCGCTTTGGGCATATCTTTTTGATAAGTAAAACGAACTGGCTGGGCGGTTAATCGTTGTTTTAATCCTTGTGACATTAATTCAAGCAGGCTATCTAATTCCGTATTTAACTCGTATTCGGCGTCTCGATTTATATTGATTGAATAGGCGTTTAATTCTACAGCATCAAAAAAAACTTTGAATATATCGGATAAACAATAACGTAAAATATTATCAAGAAAGATAATTGATTTGTTTTTGGTTGAGAATTCAGACGGTAACAATACAAAACGTGGTGCATTATCAGTCGGTAATTCAAGCAAGGCATAACTAATGCTATCTTCACATATGATTTCAACAGCTAAATAGGCATGGTCATCTTTTAAAAATTGAATGAGTTCAGTATGGCTATCGAGTAAAATAGGGGTGATGTATTGCCTTAAGTTTTGTTTGTAATAATTTTTTATCCAATTTTCTTGATAAGAGGTGAGTTGCCTTTCGTTAATCAAAAAAATCTGATTTCTTGCCATTTCTAATAACAGCTCGTTATAAAGCTGATCGAATTGTAATTCCAGCTGAATGACTTTTTGATTAACTTGACGTAATAAATTTTTTGCTGTGGAGGAAGATTGAACTTGTTCTTGCTCAATTAAGACATACTTTTTTAAATTAGCAAATTGTACTTTATAAAACTCATCAAGATTACTTGAGTATATTCCTAAAAATCGAACACGTTCAATAAGCGGGTTACTTTCATCAGCAGCTTCTTGTAATACGCGTTGATTAAATGATAACCAACTTAGTTCTTTTGGTAAATATACTGTTTCTTCTATCATTTGTTATCTCTTACCATACAATTATTTGATGTATTACAGAATAACTTAAGTGAAAAAAAAAGCTAGCAATACGCTAGCTTTTTATTATTTATTTAACAAATATTAGATACGGTGTACTGATGTTGTGTTAGTTGTGCCACTTGGTACTAAAGCACCAGATACCATAACGATAGTATCACCTTGTTGTAAACCACAAACCTTAACGGCCATTTCTTTACCTAAACGATAAAAATCATCAGTCGAATTAATGGCATCGATTAAAATTGGTTGCACACCTTTAGATAAGGCTAATTGGTTAACTGTTTTTTGGCTAGAAGATAGCGCTAAAATTTTAGCTTTAGGGAAATAGTGACGAAGTTCGCGTGCTGATTTACCACTGCGAGTTGCAACCACAATGAGTGGTACATTTAATCGTTCAGCAATTTCAACTGCACCACAACAAACAGCTGCAGTGATGCGCAATTTTTCTTCTTTGGCTGTTAACTCTAACGAAGCAGGAATGGTGATATCGGTACGCTTACAAATGGTTGCCATTACATTTACCGTTTCAAGCGGATACTTACCTTTTGCGCTTTCGCCAGATAACATTACTGCATCGGTACCGTCGATGATCGCATTAGCCACATCACCAGCTTCGGCACGAGTTGGACGTGGGTTTTTAATCATTGAATCTAGCATTTGTGTAGCTGTGATCACTGGTTTAGAAGCTTTATTACATTTTTTAATCATCATTTTTTGGGCAAAAATAACTTCTTCAACAGCGATTTCAACACCTAAGTCACCACGAGCAACCATGATACCGTCAGATGCTTCAAGGATTTCATCAAAATTATCCAGACCTTCTTGGTTTTCAATTTTTGATATAATTTTGATATCTTCACCACCGTGAGCTTTAAGATGAGCACGGATATCTTCAACATCAGAACGTTTACGAATAAAAGAAGCAGCAATAAAGTCTACGCCTTGTTCACAACCAAAAATAAGATCGTTTTTATCTTTTTCAGCAAGGGCAGGTAATTTGATTGAAACACCCGGTAAGTTGATACCTTTATTTTCACCTAAGTCACCGTTGTTCAATACTTTACAAATTACTTCATTACCTTTAACTTCTTGAACATCCATAGCGATCAAACCGTCATCGACTAAAACTCGGTTGCCTGGTTTAAGATCATGCGCAAAACCTTTATAAGTTACAGCCACACGCTCTGAATTACCGACCACAGTTTCATCCGTTGTAAATGTGAAAGTTTGCCCTGCAACAAGCGATACGTCATTACCACCTTCTAATTTGATAGTCCGAATTTCAGGCCCTTTAGTATCTAACATAATAGCGGCTTTCAAGCCAGTTTCTTGCATTACTTCACGTAAATTTTTAATACGATTACCATGCTCTTCATAATCCCCATGAGAGAAGTTTAAACGCATTACATTCATGCCTGCATTTAATAATTTTGCTAACATCTCTTTTGATTCTGATTTAGGGCCAATGGTACAAACTATTTTTGTCTTTTTCATAATATTATCTACTAGTTGTTAAGGTTAATGTTTAAATTTTATATAAATCGGTTTTGTACAAAAAAAAACCAATGTCTTTGCATTGGTATGAATGGTATATAAGAGGTTATAAATAACTGATAAGTAGTTATTCAACATAATTAAAATATTTGAAGAATTGGTCATTTTCATCAAAATGTGGATCCTAAAAAAACTTTTGCCATTATAGTCTTAACTCTATTTTAAATAAAGTTTTTTATCATTAATTATTTCTTAACACAATATTATCAAATACAGCCAACTCAATCATTTTTGCAAAAGTTACAAGGCAAGTTTGACTTTTAATTACATCAAATCTTTTAATTGGTAGACTAATTCATTATTCTTATTTTTTAAGGTTAAAGTGTCTTTATTTAATTCGACATTGGCACCTTCAGTAAATAACGCTTCAATGGTTGCATCGAGTTCATTAAGTTTTGTATCGGGACATAGCATTTTTGTCATGGCCAGACCTGGAGCTTTAAGGATTTGATTTTCAAAAGTTGCATTAGCAACAAAACGATTACACATGTTACCCATAATATGCATATTTTCGCCAAATACGATTTCGGCAGGATTTTCCGGAGAGATGCTTTCACCATTTGCTTTGACCAATATAAAACGGTGATGTTGTAAATCTTCGGCCTTAACTTTTGTTGATTCACCACAGCCCGACATGATTAATGCACAAGTAATTAGCAATAAGGTCTTTTTCATATTGACTCCTAATGATAAATAAAATTTGTTATAATTAGTTTAATTAAAAATAATTCTTATATTTTACTCCCTATGTTATCTCAGCAGCAATTAAAATTCTTAGAATCGATGACTTTCTTAGATAAATTTAAAATCTCTAAACTGGCCAAACATAATCAAAATACGGCAGAAATTGACTCGCTTATTGATCAAGCTGTTTTGCATTACCAAACCAGGCTCAAAACGCTTCCAGAACAGATTGTTTTTCCGGAAAATTTACCGGTTGTCGAAAAAAGACAGGATATCTTTAATGCGATAAGAGATAATCAAGTTGTTATTATTGCCGGCGAAACCGGATCGGGTAAAACCACTCAAATTCCCAAAATATGTTTAGAGTTAGGTTTAGGTGTTAAAGGGTTTATAGGCCATACACAACCTCGACGATTAGCAGCACGCTCTGTCGCTAATCGGATTGCTGAAGAGTTACATACAGAAATAGGGCAGTTAGTCGGCTATAAAGTAAGATTTTCTGATCAGGTAAGTGATACAACATTAATTAAATTAATGACTGACGGCATTTTATTGGCTGAAATCCAAAAAGATAAACTTTTATTGCAGTATGATACTATTATCATCGATGAAGCACATGAAAGAAGTTTAAATATCGATTTTATCTTAGGTTATTTAAAACAATTACTACCTAAGCGACCCGATTTAAAAGTTATTATTACCTCGGCAACCATTGATGTTGAGCGATTTTCAAACCACTTTAATCATGCTCCGGTTGTTGAAGTATCAGGTAGAACCTACCCGGTAGAAGTCAGATATAGACCGCCAATTTTTGACAATAACGATAGTGAAGTTGAAAAAAATAGTGATTTTCAGCCAATTATCGATGCTATTGACGAACTTTCAGCAGAAAGTAACGGCGATATTTTAATATTCCTAACCGGTGAACGTGAAATTCGAGATCTTGCCGATACGCTTAACAAGTTGCAACTTCGTCACACTGATGTATTACCACTTTATGCAAGGCTATCAAACTCTGAGCAGAATCGAATATTTCAATCACATACGAAAAGACGAATCGTGCTTGCCACCAATGTTGCTGAAACATCATTGACTGTTCCGGGTATTAAATATGTGATTGATCCCGGACTTGCTAGAATTAGTCGATATAGTTACCGCACAAAAGTACAACGTCTACCTATTGAACCAATTTCACAAGCATCAGCAAATCAACGAAAGGGGCGTTGTGGCCGAACATCGGATGGGATCTGTATACGTTTATATGATGAACAAGATTTCCTATCACGACCGGAATTTACAGAGCCGGAAATTCTTCGAACTAATCTTGCTTCGGTTATTTTACAAATGACTGCTCTGGGTTTGGGGGATATAGCGGCTTTTCCTTTTGTTCAGGCGCCGGATTCTAAATATATTCGTGACGGTATTCGTTTATTAGAAGAACTTGGTGCCCTTTATACTAAACATCATCGATATCATCTTACTGATATCGGTAAAATTTTAGCGCAATTACCCATTGATCCTCGATTAGCCAGAATGTTAGTTGAAGCAAGAAGGTTGGGTTGTACTAAAGAGATCATGATTATCACCGCTGCTTTGTCTATTCAAGATCCAAGAGAACGGCCATTTGATAAACAACAAGCTTCTGATGAGAAGCATCGCCGCTTTGCTGATAAACAGTCTGATTTCATTTCATATATTAATTTATGGAATTATATTAAAACTCAACAGCAAGAATTATCGGGAAATCAATTTAGGCGACTTTGTCAAAAAGAGTTTTTAAATTATCTGCGAATTCGAGAATGGCAAGATGTCTATACTCAAATTAGGCAAACTATTAAACAGTTAGCTTTTCCGATAAATAGCCAGTTAGCTGATTATCGTTCGCTGCATGTTGCTTTATTATGTGGATTACTTTCACATGTTGGAATGAAAGAGCTGGAAAAACATGAATACATTGGCGCTCGCAATATCAAGTTTGCTATTTTTCCCAACTCGGCAATTTTCAAAAATCAGCCTAAATGGTGCATTGCCAGTGAATTAGTTGAGACCAGCCGCTTATGGGGAAGAACGGCGGCCAAGATCGAAGCAGAATGGATTGAACCTGTCGCTAAACATTTGGTGAAATATAGTTACAGTGAACCAAGGTGGTCTAAAAAGCAAGGAACGACAATTGCTAATGAAAAGGTCACTTTGTTTGGTCTACCTATTGTTGCAAGCCGAATAGTCAATTATAGCAAAATCGATCCGGTTTTAAGTCGTAGCCTGTTTATTCGACATGCTCTTGTTGAAGGTGATTGGTTAACCAATCATAAATTTTATAAACAAAATCAGAAATTAATAGAAGAGGTTGAAGATCTTGAACATAAGTCCCGACGTCAAGATATTTTAATTGATGATAATGAGCTATTTAATTTTTATAATCAGCGTATTGATAAGTCGGTGATATCGGCAAAACATTTTGATTCATGGTGGAAAACTAAGCAAAAAACGGATCCGGATTTTCTTAATTTTGAGAAGAATATGCTGATTAATCAATCAGCTCAATCAGTTAACTTAAATGATTTTCCTGATTTTTGGTATCAAGACCAATTAAAATTACCGCTAAGTTATCAATTTGATATCGGCGATAAACGTGACGGCGTCACAATAACCATTCCCATTAATATTTTAAATCAAGTCAAAAATCGAGGTTTCGATTGGCAAGTTCCTGGTTTTCGAGAAGATCTAGTAATAGCTTTAATCAAATCATTACCTAAATCATTAAGAAAAAATCTGGTACCTGCACCAAATTATGCTCAAGCTTTTTTAAATCGGGTAGGGGCTACTAATCAACCATTACTGGAAACCTTAGAAACTGAATTTAGGAAAATGACTGGGGTGAAAATTACCAATGAAGATTGGCAACTAGATCAAATCCCGGATTATTTAAAAATGAGTTTCAGTATTGTTGATAACAATAAGGAAATTGCTTTCGGTAAAGATTTAGATAAACTTAAAGAACAGTTAAAAACTCAAGTACAACAAGCATTATCTTCATTAACCGAAAAAAAATCGATATCATTAGAGCAAGATAATTTAACTGACTGGAACTTTGGTACTTTACCGAACATCTACGAAGCGAAGCAGAAAAATTATGTCGTTAAAGCTTATCCAACTATTATAGATAATCAAAACTCTGTCAGTATTAAATTGGTTGATTCAAAACAAGAGCAACAACGCTTAACTAAATTGGGGTTAAGGCGTCTTCTTATATTAAATATTCCTTCACCAATCAAATATTTGCATGAAAAATTGCCGAATAAATCAAAATTAGGATTATATTTTAATTCATTTGGTACAGTGCTGTCGCTCATTGATGATTGTATAGCTTGTGCTGTTGATTATCTGATTGAAAAAAATAATCAAACCATTGAGAATCAGGAACAATATCAACAGCTTTTAGATTATACTAAGGCTCACATTAATGAAACCGTCGTGGATATTGCTAAACAAGTAGAATCTATTTTAACTCTCCACTTTAATATCAATAAAAAGTTAAAAGGACGAGTTGATTTATCATTAGCTTTTGCTTTATCTGATATCAAACAACAAATAAATAATCTGATATATAAAGGATTTGTCGCAAAATCGGGCTATCATCGACTTAATGATATTCATCGTTACTTATTAGCCATTGATAAGCGTATTGAAAAATTAATGCAAAATGCGTCAAAAGATAGGCAAGCGATGAATACAGTGGAAGAGGTCAAAAATCTATATGAAAATTGGCTAAATAGTTTGACTGAAAATCAACGATTACAACAGCAAGTAGTAAATATAAGATGGATGATTGAAGAATTAAGAGTCAATTTATTTGCTCAACAACTTGGTACACCTTATCCTATTTCAGCCAAAAGAATTAAACAACAGATTGATCAGGTCAAATCGGAGCTTTAAAAGCAGTGGGTGATATTAAATTAAGTTAGAAAAAGTAGGGCGCACCGGCGCCCATTTTTGTTTTGATATTATCGATATAGATCGACAAAAACAGTGATATTTGGTCCATTCGAATCGTGAGCAACTCGTGCTATATGGTAATATTTAGCACCAGCATCAATCGCTCGTTTACCTGCTTGATAAGAAATTTCTTGATCAGTCACATAGTATCCTCTGAACTTGATCGTATTAAATGCCACCATTTTAGCTGCTGTAGCATCGTTAAGCTCTTGAATTTTACGACCATCAGGAAGAGTGACGGTGTAACGATTTACGCGTTGCGGTTCAACCGGAACTGCTGAAGCAGTTTGAGTTGAAGTCGAGGTTGTCGCTGTTTGAGTGGTTGTTGTTTTATCAATAACTTTATTATTGAATTTTTCAGCATAGAATTTTTCATTAAATGATGATGGTGAGTAATAGCCCGGTTTTTCAACCTGCATAGCGGCTTCACCACCTTGAGCTAATGCTTGTTGACCAGCTTCAGAATCATAAGGAATTGCATTTTCCGGTTGTAGTTTACGCTCCGGCGCATCTTTCTTAAATAAGTAAGCTGCAACTTGTAAATTACTTCCTAATTCTGATCGTGAGTCGATATAAAAGGCATAAGCGCCATGACTTGCAGCTTCTTTAGCTATAGCTTGGTTGATGTCATAATCAGTAGGGAAGTAGCCACGAATACGGACAATATCAAAAGGTTCTAATCGAATAGCTTTTGATTTAGGATATTCATACACACCTTCAAATTGACGAAGACTTTCTTCTTTCTCAATCGCTTTAGGTGCATCTGCTTTATATAATTTAGCGTAAACTATACGTAATGTATCATTTGAAGGGCTTATATTTGTTGTAGTGATATAGAAAGAAGCGGCTCCTTCTTTATCAGCTGCTTTAGACATAGCCATTATATAATCACTATCTGTATAAAATGCACCACGAATAGTGATACTTTTAAATGATTGCATGCTATTTGCTTGTTCTTCATTTAGTTGCTGGGCAGCAAACGAAGAGATAGGGACTAGTGCGAGTGTAGCAGCAATAAATGTTTTCTTTAAACTTGTCATAAATAAAGACCTTACAATAAATATGTTGATAATTTTAGCATAAAAATAAAAATTTATTTAGCCAAATCCATTAGAGCATTTAGATTATTGATAAATATATATTTTCCTTTCGCCGATAAAATATTCTGCTCTTGAAATTTTGATAGATTACGGCTAACAGTTTCGATGGTTAATCCTAAATAATTAGCAATATCAGCACGACTCATCGACAATTTAATGTTTAAAGATGAATGGCCTCGTTGTTCGTAACGTGTGTAAAGAGAGTATATAAAAGTCGCCAGTCGTTCGTCAGATTTTTTCTGAGAATAACATAGCACTAATTTCTGAAAATTATGTATATCAGCACTCAATAAGTTTAAAACCATATCTCTAACATTTTTGTGAGTATGGAATAGCGACATTAATTCATCATAATTGAGTTCACAAACCAAAGTATTACTTAAAGCTTGAATATTGTTGTTATATACCTTAGTTGAAATAGCATCTAAGCCAACAATATCGCCGGGTAAATAAAAGCCATTAATTTGTTCATTTCCTTCAGGTGTTACAACAAATGTTTTTAATGCACCGGAATGAATGATAAAGAATTTAGTAAAAGGTGTTTTGGCTTTAATAAGAATTTCATTTTTTAAATAAGATTGCTTACGTTTTAAAACACTATCCAACGTATTATTAAGCAACATTGGAATACAAAATGCTCCCATACTGCATAACTCGCATGGTACAGCACAACTTTTTGAACGTAATGTCTTATTTATAGTTTGCATACAATCCTTAAGGGGAGTGGTTTCTAAATTTGGTGATAAGGTTACCATATTTTGAGATAAAACGAAATTTGTTCGATCATGTTTATTTAACTAAATGATGTAACAGATTGCGGAGATAGTATCGATTAAAACGAAATGATATTATTTAACTTCTAATTTCATTATTTAACATAATATACATTATGCGCACCAATATAGATTCCCTTGCGGATGATTACGCATCCTACGTATATAAGATGTCAAAAAGCTGGAAATATAATTCAAAAAGAAAGAAACAATATCATAATTAGTACGCATAATCTGCCGTTATGCTAAATTCTTGACTGTTAGCCACCTGCGGTGGCCAACATTATACAGCCTACGAATTAAACATAACGGCATTAACATTATGCGAACTATTTTTTTATAGAAATTATCTGATTCTATTAATTTTCTTAAATTATTAAATAGAATCATTCTCCACATCTATTTTTCTTTAAAAAATAAATATACTATGATACAAAATTTCGATCTTTTATAAACGTTCTAAAATTATAAAGTCATATAATAAAAGGAAATTAGGAATGAAAAAAATATTAATTATAATTACTTTAATGTTCAGCTCAATACTTTATGCCAACCCAGCTCCATTTGGACTTGAAATTCATAAAACTACATTAAAAGAAGCATAGGAAAAATATACTTTAATTGACAATGGAATTAATTATTATTCCAAAGGACCAATGTATACGATAAAAGACAGCGAACTACCACTTGATGCCTCAAAAGTAACGCTTATTTTTTCAAAAGATGAAAATATACTACTATCTGTTTCAGCAACATTTAATAAATCTAAATTTGAATCATTGTATGAAAATTTATCAAAAAAATACAAATTATTATTCGTAGACAATCAATATGCTACATTCACAGATGACCAAACTATTATCCATCTATATGTTCCCCATATGTCTTTTGATTCAACTGTTGAATATATTTTTAATGAATTTGATAATTTGAAAGAAGCAATACATATTAAAAAAATAAATTAAATTCGCAGATGAATAGAAATTTTTTTAGCGTGTTTTCTTTTAAAAAAACGTTAGTAAGTCCCCTATTTTCCATTATTACGCACTTAATTTAATAATTATAATTAAATCAAATAGTTAAAATTCAAATAATGTATATTATGTTAAATAACAACATTATTACGAACTAAAATGACACCTTTTTATATTCGCTATTTATCGCTAAAATTCTTAAATAGATGATTGGTTATAATAATTATCGAATAAATAATAATCCGATAATTATCAATATGTTAATCATTACTTGTCAGTAAAATAACTTCACAACCAGGCAATGGCATTTTTAAAATATGCTTTTTGATTTTGCCCCAAACCTGCATTTCACAAGCTTTACAGTTGAATTTTAGAATCAATTCTTCGTTATTTTGAACTAATTTCATTGGCGTAACTTTGGTTTTAACGCCCTGAATTCCTTTGGCTTGTTTTGGACATAAATTGAACGCAAATCGTAAACAATGTTTGGTAATCATCAACGGCGCATCATCTTTAACTTGATGCGCTTCATAAGCACTTTCAATCAATGTCACGCCATGCTGATTATAAAATTCTCTGGCTTTATGATTGTAAACATTGGCCAAAAAAGTTAACTGATTTTCCGGATATATTGGCGCTGGTTGAATTTCGGGTTTACGTTTTTTCGGTTGATAATTTGCTAACCGTGCTGTAGTGAGATTAGTAATAATATCTCGTCTTAGTTGATTAAGTTGGCTACTAGGAATGAAATAGACCGTTTCAAGTTCAATCTCTAAATGGGATAAATAATAAATAGTCTGTCCAAGTTTGGATAAATTATCCTTAATATTTTTAATCGCTTTCTCAGGTTGTTGGGCAAGATCAAATTCGCCATGGAGCTCTAATTGAACGCTTATCCCCTCTTCACTTTTAGCGACTAATTGGATACCTTTATCGCAATTACGTAATGTAAAGGTTAAGGCTATACGGCGTTGGCTGGAATCTTTAAGTAGATTTTGTTGCCATAGGTGATCTAAATTGCGATTGATGACATAGGGCAATTTAACTGAAAAAAGAGGTTTTGGGATTTCATTAGGAAATACTCGATAAAGATTAGTTGATATTCTTTCAACGCGATCGGCACGAAAACCGAAATTTTCACGCTTAATCAGTACATTAAGCCCGTCACCATTGGTTAAGTTTTTGCTGGTGCTGATGTCGATACTTTGCTTTGTTACTTTAATAATTTCACCAATTTGTAATCCGACAAATTTTGGAGAATCAAATGCTCCTATATCTGGCTGTCGGCCACGAACAAAGTAATCGGTGCTGCCTCTATGGAATGTTCGATCAGGATCGGGAGTGAAAAAGTGTTCAGTTTTTCCACTTGATGCTGGACGAAAATCAGATGAATTAGATAAGATATCATCTAATTTTTGCCGATAAAATGACGTAATATTTTTGACGTAACTTACATCTTTATACCGCCCTTCTATTTTGAACGATCTTACGCCTGCTTCTATAAGCTGTTTTAAATTATTTGACTGATTATTATCTTTCATTGATAAAAGATGTTTTTCATAAGCGACAATTCGCCCTTGATCATCTTTTAAAGTGAAAGGTAATCGACATGCTTGAGAACAATCACCACGATTTGCACTCCGCCCTGTTTGTGCATGGGAAATATAACACTGACCGGAAAAAGCCACGCAAAGTGCGCCATGAATAAAAAACTCGATATTGGCATCGATTTGCTGATGAATGGTTGCTATTTCTGTTAAATTAAGCTCTCTGGCTAAAACGATTTGAGAAAAACCAACATCCGATAAAAATTTTGCTTTCTCCGGTGTTCGGATATCCATTTGCGTACTGGCATGTAAATCGATTGGTGGAATATCTAAATTTAAAATCCCCATATCTTGTACAATTAACGCATCAATGCCTGCATCATATAGTTGCCAAATTAGTTTCCTTGCCGGCTCTAGCTCATTGTCATGTAATATGGTGTTTAAAGTGACAAATACTTTAGCGTAATACTGATGAGCAAACTCGACTAATTGCGCAATATCGCTAACTGAATTACCGGCGTTATGGCGTGCACCAAAATTAGGCCCACCAATATATACAGCATCTGCACCATGTAAAATGGCTTGTTTGGCAATTTCGATATTTTTAGCCGGGCTAAGTAGTTCTAATGTATTCGTAGCGTTTTTAGGATGCAACATGGTTACGTCTCATGAATGGTAAATAATGGACAGATACAATTTGGCAAACATTGGGAACATTACCCATGTTTGCCAAGAAGTTTCAGAAAACATATACGTTTAAGTAAAAAACTAACCGATAAATGATTGATTACGTAAAGCATCAATACGTTTATCTAAAGGCGGATGTGACATAAACAGTTCTGAAAATTTGATTTTTTTAGCACCATTAATACAAAATGCGAGGATTGAAGCTTGTTCAGTTGGTTCATGGCTGACTTTCAATTTTTCAAGAGCAGCGATCATTTTTGTTGCGCCGACTAGTTTCGCTGACCCGGCATCAGCCTTAAACTCTCTGTAACGTGAAAACCACATTACGATAAGACTCGCTAAAATACCAAAAATGGTTTCAAATACCATAACAATTAGGAAATAAACTAAATGAGAAGGAACTTTGCTGTCACGTTCATTAAGCGCTTGAGAAACAGCAAAAGATAATAAGCGAGAGATAAAAATCACAAAAGTATTAAGCACACCTTGTAACAAAGTCATTGTTACCATATCACCATTGGCTATATGGCTCATTTCATGACCAATTACTGCCTCGGCTTCATCTTGTGTCATTGAATTTAATAGTCCGGAACTGACCGCAACAAGCGAGTTATTTTTGGTTGCACCGGTTGCAAAAGCATTGATATCAGAGGCATTGTAAATAGCAACATCGGGCATATTAAGCTTAAGCTCAGATGATTGACGGCGCACAACATCAATTAACCATTGTTCTTGAGCCGTTCTTGGCTGAGTAATGATTTTCCCCCCAACAGAACTTAAAGCAATTTTTTTGGATAATAGTAAAGAAATGAAAGAGCCACCAAAACCAAAAATGCCAGCAAAGATAAGCAATCCTAAGGTACTATGGGCATCAACATGTAATAAACTTAAAATGATACCAAATACAAACATAACAGCTAAGTTAGTTAGAATAAATAATCCAACTCGCATCATAAACATATCCTCAATAATTGTTTTTATTAATATATTAAATTAGCTTTTTATATGATCTCAAAAAAGGTCAAAAGCGACAACTGATTTAATTTCAAATTTAAATATAATTAATTATTTGCGGATTTATTATGCAATGATGATTAGGTGTATGAAGAAGGAAATAAATTTAAAATTAAATAGGTTGGGTGGAGACTCTATCAGCCACATCCCACACACATATTTTTTACTTTGGCTGCTTCCTTCCGGACCTGACCTGATGAGCAAAGAAATGTTGCAAGAGGACCCATAGAGCCTCCATAGAAGAGGCAGTATTATGCTTGAATATTTGAAATTTTACAACTATTTTTTTGAATAAAAAGACTAATCGGCCTTTCTTAAGCCTTAAACAAAAGAAAGGCGATTATTTGCAAGAATGCTTATAGAATTAATTCAACAATATTAAATTGTTAGATTTTTTTCTATACGCTCTCTAAATTTAATGCCAGGTCTGAATGTAACCACTCGACGAGCTGAAATATCAACACTTTCACCTGTTTTAGGATTACGTCCAGGACGTGAATTTTTATCACGTATGGCAAAATTACCGAAACCTGATAATTTAACTGGCTCGCCTTTTTCTAAAGCGACTCGAATCTCTTCAAAAAAAAGTTCAACAAGGACTTTAGCTTCTTGACGATCGATATCAAATTTCTCGGCAAGACGATCTGCTATATCAGCTTTAGTTAATGTCATATGATTATTCTCTTAATATGGCTTTGAAACGATTTTGTAAAGCAATAACGCATTTGCTTACAATGTTTGTTATATCTTCTTCTTCAAGTGTACGTGATTTGTCTTGTAAAATCAAACTGATAGCAAGGCTCTTTTGATCAGCTTTGATATTATCACCTTGATATACATCAAATAAACTAACTTTGATAAGTTGCTCGCCACCGGCACGCTTACACTCAGCAATAATATCTGCTGCTGGAACTTTGTTAGAAACTACAATAGCAATATCTCGCTTATTTGACGGATACTTAGAAAGGTCTTGAGCAACAGGTACTTCTTTACCATTAATTTTAGCTAAATTTATTTCAAAAACAAGCGATTTACTATTTAAAGATAATTTTTTTTCGATTTCTGGATGTAAAACCCCTAAATGTCCAATAAGTTCGTTGTTTATGTAAATTGCTGCACTTTGTCCCGGATGTAGTGCTTCAAGATCAGATTTCTTAAACTCAACCTCTTCGGTACAACCTAATAATGAAAAGATAGATTCTAAGTCCCCTTTTACATCAAAAAAATCAACATTTTGTTTAGGTAATGCCCAATGTTCATCATATAAATTACCGGTTACAACACCGGATAACATTAATTCTTGACGAACACCAAACTCACATTTTTCATCCGGTATAAAACGCAAGCCCGTTTCGAATAAACGAATACGTGATTGTTGACGATTTTGATTATATGCTACTGCGTCTAATAATCCTGACCATAATGATAAACGCATTACTGACATTTCACTTGAGATTGGGTTAGGTAAAACTATGTCTTGCTGAGCCGGGTGTAGCGTTCGTTGAACTTTAGGATCGACAAAACTATAGGTCACTGCTTCTTGATAGCCCATATCTACGAGTAAATCTTTCACTCGACGCAATGAAATTTGGCTTTCCGGTTTCGGTTTCATGACAGATTCAGTTTTCATGTGCTCATTCGGAATATTGTTATATCCATAGATACGAGCAACTTCTTCAACAAGATCTTCTTCAATCTGTAAATCAAAACGCCAACTTGGTGAAGTAACTGTCCAAAGATCATTGGTAGATTCAACAATGCAGCCCAATCTTACTAAAATATCTGTAATTTTTTGCGTTTCAATTGCATAACCAATAATGCGATCTATCTTTTCTCGACGCAGTTTTATGGTTGCTTGTGTTGGTAGTTCATTTTGATTAGTAACATCAACAATAGGTGCCACTTCACCACCACAAATCTCGATAAGCAACTGAGTTGCTCGCTCCATTGCAGCATGTTGTAAATACGGGTCAACCCCACGTTCATAACGATGTGAAGCTTCAGTGTGTAAACCATATTCACGAGCTTTACCGGTTATTGCCAATGGTGCAAAAAATGCTGATTCAAGGAAGATATCTTTGGTTGAGTTTGTTACACCCGATTTATCGCCACCCATAATACCGGCCATTGCCAATACTTTCTGATGATCGGCAATAACGAGTGTTTTATCATTTAGTTTTACTTCGTTACCGTTTAATAAAACAAGTTTTTCACCTTGCTGAGCATAACGTACAATAATGCCTGTATCGATTTGTGCCAAATCAAATGCGTGCATCGGGTGACCTAGCTCTAATAATACATAATTAGTAATATCAACAACCGCATCAATTGAGCGAATGCCACCACGACGTAATTTCTCTTTCATCCAAAGTGGCGTTGTTGCAGTAACATCAATGTTTTTTATTATTCGGCCAAGATAACGTGGAGCGGCTTTAGGTTCATTGATGTTAATTGGTAATGTATCAGCAATTGTAGCTGGAACACTTTCAATATTAAGCTGTTTCATTGGAATATTGTTAACTGCGGAGATATCTCGGGCAACACCAATGATACCAAAACAATCAGCCCGATTAGGCGTAACGCTAATATCGATCATAACATCATTAAGGTTTAGATATTCACGGATATCTTGTCCTAAAGGTGCATCATCAGGCAGTTCAATAATACCATTGTGATCTTCAGAAATACCTAATTCTGAATATGAACAAAGCATACCTTCTGAAGGTTCGCCACGTAATTTGGCCGCTTTAATTTTAAAATCACCCGGTAGCACCGCTCCAATGGTTGCACAAGCAACAGTTAAACCTTGACGACAATTTGGTGCACCACAAACAATATCCAGTAAATCAGGTTTACCAATATCAACTTTCGTTACCCGTAGTTTATCGGCATTAGGATGTTGTTTACATTCAACTACCCTTCCAACAACGACACCCGAAAAATCACCGGCAACTTTTTCAACATCATCGACTTCCAATCCTGCCATGGTTAATTGATCGGCTAACATCTCGCTACTAATTTCTGGATTGATCCATTCACGTAGCCAACTTTCACTAAATTTCATGTTTTGATCTCCAGAATTAATTAAATTGTTTTAAAAAACGTAAATCATTTTCAAAGAAAGAACGTAAATCAGTGACACCGTAACGTAACATAGTTAACCGTTCAATACCCATACCAAAGGCAAAACCACTATATACGTCTGGGTCGATACCCACATTACGTAAGACATTTGGATGTACCATTCCACAACCAAGCACTTCTAGCCATTTACCATTTTTAGCCTTAATATCGACTTCGGCAGACGGTTCAGTAAACGGAAAGTATCCCGGTCTAAAACGTATTTCCATATCTTCTTCAAAAAAGCAATGGAGGAAATCATGTAAAAGGCCTTTTAAGTGTGTGAAGCTGATATCTTTATCAACTAATAGCCCTTCCATTTGATGAAACATTGGAGTATGGGTTTGATCATAATCATTACGGTAAGTTCTTCCTGGTGCAATAATTCGAATTGGTGGTTTTTGACTTTCCATTGTTCGAATTTGTACCGTTGAAGTTTGGGTACGTAATAAACGTTTTGCATCAAACCAAAATGTATCGTGATCGGCACGTGCAGGATGATGAGCAGGAATATTTAATGCATCAAAGTTGTGATAATCATCTTCAATTTCTGGACCGGTTTCAACAGCAAATCCCAATTCGCCAAAAAACTCAACTAAACGATTTATTGTTTTAGTAACTGGATGTAATCCACCTAATTCAAGCGTTTTACCCGGTAAGGTGATATCGATTGTTTCATTAGCTAATTTTGCATCAAGGGCTTGACGCTCTAGAAAGCTGCGTTTTTGATTTAATATTTCAACGACTTCTTGTTTGGCATCATTAATTTTTTGACCGACAGCCGGGCGCTGATCAGCAGGAACATCACGTAATGAAGCCATTTGCATTGTAAAATAGCCTTTTTTACCAAAATATTCCACCCGAATCTGTTCGATAGTATTAATGTCATTAGCACTTTCAATAGCGGATTTGGCGTTGTTTACCAGTTCAACTAATTGAGACATACAGTTCTCCTGCTTATTGTTCATTACATAAAAAAAGCCTCTTCTGAGGCTTTTATAATTATTTTTCGTTTTTTATTTATGCCTCACGAACGATGATTGTTAACAAAGCTAAAAAAGAAACGAAAAATAACTAATTTCATGTTTAATCTACTCTTAATAAAATATTTTACTCTAAATATAAACATAAAAGCCGAGATAACTCGGCTCTTATAATGCTATTAAAGTGCAGCTTTTGCTTTTTCAACTAATGCAGCAAATGCATTTTTATCAAATACAGCGATATCTGCAAGGATCTTACGATCGATTTCAATAGATGCTTTCTTTAATCCATTAATAAAACGGCTGTAAGAAAGACCACATTGACGTGCAGCTGCATTGATACGCACAATCCATAATTGACGGAATTGACGTTTACGTTGACGGCGGTCACGGTAAGCATATTGTCCTGCTTTGATTACTGCTTGGAAAGCAACACGATATACACGTGAACGAGCACCATAATAACCTTTTGCTTGTTTTAAAATTTTCTTGTGACGTGCACGAGCAATAACACCACGTTTAACACGAGCCATAAACTATATCCTCTAAATAATTAACCAATAAATTAAGCGTATGGAACACACGCAACAACTAAACCTAAATCGCCTTTTGACACAGTAGTCAAACCACGTAAATGACGTTTACGCTTAGTTGATTTTTTAGTTAGGATATGGCTTTTGTTCGCTTGTTTATGCTTGAAGCCACCAGAAGCTGTTTTTTTAAAGCGCTTTGCTGCGCCTTTTACAGTTTTAATTTTAGGCATTTTAATAATTTCCACTTCGCATTGTTAATAAAAATAAAATAATGGTGTAATGATTAGTAAACTAAAAATTAGCTTGTTGAACCACTATTTCTTCTTCGGCGCTAGCACCATAATCATTTGACGACCTTCGATCTTAGTTGGATAAGATTCAATGATTGCCAAATCAGCTAAGTCTTCTTTAATGCGATCAAGCATTTCAGTTCCTAACTGTTGGTGAGCCATTTCACGTCCACGAAAACGTAACGTGACTTTGGCTTTATCGCCATCTTCAAGAAAGCGAATCAGGCTGCGGAGTTTTACCTGATAGTCGCCTTCATCTGTACCAGGTCGGAATTTAATTTCCTTAACCTGAACAACCTTTTGCTTCTTCTTCTGTTCTTTTGTTGCTTTACTCTTTTCATAGAGGAACTTGCCATAATCCATAATTCGACAAACAGGCGGCTCTGCATTAGGGCTTATTTCAACTAAATCTAATGTTGCTTCTTCAGCTTGTTTTAAAGCTTCATCTAAGCTAACAATACCGAGCTGTTCACCGTCAACGCCGGTTAACCTCACCTCGCGAGCAGTTATTTCATCATTAATTTTATGCGCGCGTGTTGACTGAATTCGTTTACTGACTTTAATATCTCATTCCTCCAAAGTAGTTTATCTTTAATTCATTTGTTCTAATGAACGAGTATGAATTTCGTTAAGCAACAATTCTATAACATGTTTCACTTCAAAGCTACCAAGATCTTTACCTTGACGAGTTCGAACTGAAATCGTACCAGATTCCATCTCTTTGTCACCACAGACAAACATATATGGAACACGTTTTAGAGTATGCTCACGAATTTTAAACCCAATTTTCTCATTTCTCAAGTCTGCTTTTGCTCTAATTCCAACTTTTTGCAATTCCTCGGCTAATTGTTTAGCATAATCAGCTTGTTTATCGGTGATATTCATAACCGATACTTGTAACGGTGCAAGCCATGTTGGGAAGAATCCGGCACAGTCTTCGATTAAAATCCCCATAAAGCGTTCCATTGAACCTAAAATAGCTCGGTGGATCATAACAGGGGTATGGCGTTCGTTATCTTCACCTACATAGGTCGCATCTAAGCGTTCGGGTAACATAAAGTCTAGTTGAACAGTACCACATTGCCATGCACGGCCTAAGCAATCATGTAAGGTAAATTCAATTTTTGGACCATAAAATGCACCTTCACCCGGTAAATATTCAAATTCAATTCCGTTTTCAGTTAGGCACTCTGCTAAATCTTTTTCAGCCAGATCCCATGTTTCATCTTTACCAATTCGTTTTTCTGGTCGAGTTGATAATTTAACAGTTATGTCGGTAAAGCCAAATGTACTATATGTATCATAAACCATTTTGATACAGCTATTGACTTCACTGCGAATCTGATTTTCAGTACAGAAAATATGTGCATCATCCTGAGTAAAACCACGAACACGCATTAAACCATGTAATGAGCCTGACGGTTCGTTTCGGTGACAACTACCAAACTCAGCCATTCTTAGTGGTAAATCGCGATAAGATTTTAAACCTTGATTGAAAATTTGAACATGTCCCGGACAGTTCATTGGTTTGATACAATATTCACGATTTTCAGATGACGTAACAAACATTAACTCTTTATAGTTACCCCAATGACCTGTTTTTTCCCATAAAACCCGATCCATCATAAATGGACCTTTAACTTCTTGATAGTCATACTCTTTTAATTTGGTACGCACAAATACTTCAAGTTCGCGGAAAATAATCCAGCCATCATTATGCCAAAACACCATGCCTGGCGCCTCTTCTTGCATATGATAAAGGTCTAGTTGTTTACCTATTTTACGGTGATCTCGTTTCGCCGCTTCTTCTAAAAACTGTAAATAGCTTTCAAGCTGTTTTTTATCAGCCCATGCAGTACCATAAATACGTTGTAACATTTTGTTTTCGCTATTACCACGCCAATAGGCACCGGCTACTTTTTGTAGTTTAAAATGGTGGCAAAAACGCATATTTGGTACATGTGGGCCACGGCACATATCAATATATTCTTCATGATGATAAAGCGCAGGGGTTGAATCTTTTGGAATATTTTCATCTAAAATAGCGATTTTATACGGTTCACGGCGTTCCCAAAAGACTTCTCTTGCTCGTTCCCAGCTCACGACTTCTTTAATGACATCATAATTTTTCTTAGCCAGTTCATGCATTCGTTTTTCTAATGCATCAAGATCTTCCTGAGTCAAAGAGTGATCTAAATCGACATCATAATAAAAGCCATTGTCAATTGTTGGACCAATAGCCATTTGAGTATCTGGCCATAATTGTTTGATAGCATGCCCTAATAAATGCGCACATGAATGGCGGATGATTTCAAGTCCGTCTTCATCTTTAGCCGTAATAATCGCTACCGTTGCATCGTGATCAATAACATCACAAGCGTCTTTACGTTCACCATTAACACGACCTGCAATACACGCTTTAGCCAGTCCGGCACCAATACTTTGGGCAACCTCTAAAACAGTTACGGGTTTATCAAATTGACGTTGGCTTCCGTCAGGAAGAGTAATAATTGGCATAATAAATCCTTATAACAGTGGTGCGCCACACGAAAGCGCACATGCGTACATAAATAAATAGACCGTGTATACTATCACTTATCATAATCATTTTAAATAGGCTTAAACTTGATTTAAAAATAGATTTTTAACTTATCGTCTAAGTATAAAGTGAAAAGACATAGTAGAAGTGAAATTGCCTAGCTTTAATCATTTGGGAAAAAAGCCAGGCGTGATAATAAATTATAATTCAGATAAATAGGCTTCAGGCAAAATTGGCATTGGACCACTTTGCGTACAAACGTAAGCAGCTATATGATTTGCTTTACTGTTAATTTCCTGCAACGCTTTACCTTTCAAATATAAAATACTACTTATTGCCATAAATGAATCACCGGCACCAACAGTATCAATCGCTGTGATTTTTTCAGCCGGTTGATAATTTTGCTCACTTTGGGTGATGAGATGACTGCCCTCACTGCCACAAGTATAAATTAATAACGTTAATTGATAATGCTGGTTAAGGTAATTAAACAGCTCTTTTGGATCAGATTTTATTTTCAACAATTGGCAAATAATAGGTAATTCTTCATCATTTAACTTTAAGATATTGGCATGCTCAATACACAAAAGTAATGTTGAAGGATTATAATGATTTTGTCGTAGATTGATATCAACAATAATTTTGGTTTGTGGCGATAGATGCGCAATAATTTTTTTTAGTAATTCATGATTGTGTGGATTACGTTGAATTAAGCTACCGAAATAGATTGCATCTAAATCATTTTGTTTGATAAGCGCTAATAATTGCTCGGTTAAGGCGATATCGTCCCACGCAACAGGATTAACTATGTCATAAGTCGGTTTCCCTGCTGAATCTAATTCAACTAATACCGTTCCTGTTGGATAACTGTTTGATATTTGGAGTTGATGTGGAATTTTTAGCTTCTCAAGCTCATTACTTAATTCTTTACCGTTTTCATCATTTCCAATAGCAGAAACTAATATAGCATTTGCCCCAGCTGATTTAGCATGGTAACAAAAATTGGCAGCCGCTCCGCCAATTTTTTTGCCATTTGGTAAACAATCCCATAAAAACTCACCTATTGCGACAACTTTTACATCATTCATCTTCAATTAGTCCTTGTTTGACATCAATGTTTTTTTCCATACTGTCGGCTTGCTTTTGCCAATCATCAAATTGATCATATGCAGTATATATAGTCGATCCAGTTGGTAATTCTGGGTATTCATTTTCACCATTGGTCCCCCAATTCACCCAACCGGAATCTTTACGCTGAACAATTTGATAACGCCCAACAATATTGCTTGTATACCAAACCATACAATACCCTGTTTCCGGATTAATTTCAGCCGTTTTATTTGCAGCTAGAGGAAAAATCGTTTGATCTGGTACATGATTAACATCAATTTCTTTGGCAAATAATATTTCTTTATTACGTTCACTGTTATGAACAACATGATGTGCTTTACGCAAAATAGTCTCAACATGCGCTTTTATTTCTTCATCACTTAAAATACCCTCTTTCACACAAAATAGCCGCCAGAAGTAATCCCACGATACGGCATTAATGTTATCACCAATTGACTGTCGATAACTTCTCGCATTTGGAGAAAGTTTATCAAGAGGTTGGGATAAAATTCGGTTAACTTCATCGGCTAAAATATTGGCATAACGATCTCCTTGTCGATAATAAGTGCCGCCGTAACTAGCAAAACGAGAAAATACCAAATTATTTTGACCACTTTCATACTCATCGCCCACAGTGATCTTATTTATGACCGGCATGCCATCAACATACGTTTCAAAGTCATCAACATAATAAGTACGTCTAAACCAGGGTGATTGATAGAAAAATTCCCACACAATTGAGAATGATTTATTGCGTAAAGCGGGATCTAATCCATTAGGTATTTGACCATTAAATCGATAACGACAATAAATCGCACCTTCAACTTCTGTCTCACACTCAACGACCGTATGTTCTGGCGGATTAATTAAGCCATTTGCAGGTGTAAAAAATGGTCCATAAAATCCACCAATAGCATTAGAGCAATCTTTAATCAAATTGAGTCCTTGAGCTTTCGCTTCAAAATAGCGAATCCCCCATTTTCCATATGATGTACCATCAGCCGTGCCACGACATAATTCTAAAATATAATGCCCGGTATCCAACCTTTTAATTCCGTCTGCTAATGTAGGCGCTAATTGTTTTATTCCTGTAAAAGTATTTGATTGCGTGTTTGCATCTAAATACAACGTATAGTTTTCAACCAATTGATTTAAATTAGTTACGATAAAAGCAATGGAACAAGCCGTAATAAATTTATTCGTTTGATCATAAACCATATCGAATAATTGATGTGGTACAACCTCTCCTTGCTCATTGATAAGTTTCATTTGAGCAGGATCAACTGGCTGTTGCTTAAAAAAAAGGCGGGTAATGACAGGTTCATTATGTCGACAGATACCGTCCGGATTGTTTAACATCAACGTACATTTTTTCATTTTATTGTCCTATTAATTAAATTGGGTATTATTCACATAAGCAAAGAAATCAATTTTTTATGGCTTATTGAGATCTTTTTCGTTTTAACATATCGACATATACCGCTAAGAAGATAATTACGCCTTTGGCAACCAATTGCCAAAATGAATTGACACCTAATAGATTCAAGCCATTATTAATAATACCGATAACAATGACACCTAAAATGGTGCCACTAATCCGACCTATTCCGCCTGACATAGATATGCCGCCAAGTACACAAGCGGCTATTGCATCCATTTCATATCCTTGTGCCACTGAAGGTTGCCCGGAATACATTCGGGCAGCAAGAACGATTCCGGCGAAAGCTGCTAAAAAACCGGCAATGGTATAAACAATGATTTCAACCCGTTTAATAGCAATACCAGATAATCTTGCTGCTTCACGATTACCACCCAACGCGTAAATATAAGTGCCTAAACGAGTACGATTTACCAGAACTAACATAATGACAATAAATACCAACATATAAATTACCGGGTATGGAATCATTCCCAAATAACCCGTACCAATGCGAGTAAAATTCTCATCAAAAATGCGAATGGATTGACCGCCACTATAAATGTAACCAACACCACGTGCGATCATCATCATCGCTAAAGTAACAATAAAGGGCGGAATACCGGTATAAGCAATAGCAACGCCGTTAGCTGCACCACAAAGCGTACCGATAAGCAAGCCTAATAAAATTGCCGGAATGATGCCCATTTCACCTATTGAGATAAAGCCAACCGTCAGCGTGCCTGCCATTGCAACAATAGACCCCACCGATAAATCGATTCCACCTAATATGATGATCAACGTCATTCCTAATGCTAAGCACATATTGGTAGATACTTGTCGTAACACAGATAACATATTTTCTTGAGTCAGAAATACAGGGCTTGCAAAAGTTAAAATGACACTAATCAATAAAAGCGCAATTAATATCCCTATATTATGCGTAATGAAATTTTTAAAACTTCTGATAATAAAATTATTGGTTATTGCCGATCGATGATAGAGCGTATCATCTGATTGTTTGATAGATTGGCTAGCCATTTTTAAGCTCTCCCTGTTGCTAATTTCATAATCTTTTCCTGTGTAAGTTCATCATGAGATAGTTCACCTTGGATTTGGCCATTAGCGACCACATAAACTCTGTCACACATATTGATAATCTCGGGTAGTTCTGATGAAATCATAATAATGGCTATACCGCTTGAACAAAGTTCATCGATGATTTGATAGATTTCAGCTTTGGCGCCAATATCTATTCCGCGAGTCGGTTCGTCTAAAATGATGACTTTAGGGTGAGTGGCTAACCATTTGGCTATGACCACTTTTTGTTGATTACCACCACTTAATTGGCCAACTATTTTGTCAGCACTTGGCGTTTTTATATTGAGTTTTTTAATATAATATTGAATCATCTCCTTCTGCTTATGTTGATTAACAAAGCAACCATGCATAAATTGTTGCAATACCGTGAGTGTGAGATTAAATGCTATACTATGAGATAATATCAGCCCCTGTTTTTTCCTATCTTCAGGTATTAATGCGATACCAATATCAATCGCATCTTGAGGAGAATTTATCTTAACCAGCTTATTATCAAAATAAATTTCTCCACTATCATATTTGTCTGCACCAAAAATGGCCTGCATGATTTCACTTCTTCCTGCACCCATAAGGCCAGAAAAGCCTAAAATTTCTCCTTTCTTCAATTTGAAATTGACATCACTAAAAAACCCTTTCTTAGTGAAATTCTTTACCTCTAATAGGCATTGACCATTTGATTGATAATGTCGTTGATAGTAATTATTTAAATGACGACCGACCATCATTTTGACCAATTCATCAATATTGGTTTCATTGGTATTGACTGTATCGACATAACTTCCGTCACGTATAACAGTAATTCGGTCAGTGATAGCAAATAACTCATCCATACGGTGTGAAATATAGATGATACTAACGTTATGTTCGGTTAACTTTTTAATCATTACAAAAAGCTGTGCGACTTCTTTATCGGTTAAAGAAGAAGTAGGCTCATCCATAATTAGTATGCGCACATTAAATGAAATGGCTTTAATGATTTCGATAAGTTGTTGTTGTGCAATGGTTAATTCATGAACAGGACGCAATACATCAATGGTTAACCCCATGCTTTGCATCATGATTTGTGCTTTGACGATCATTTGACGATGATCTTTAAAACCTAATTTAGTCCTAGGCTCACGCCCTAAAAAGATGTTTTCATATATACTAATATAAGGAACTAATACAATTTCTTGATGAATGACATTAATTCCTCTTAATTGCGCATCTTTAATACCATTAATTATTTCGGTTTTACCGTAAATCATAATTTCACCGGCATCGGGTTTATAGATGCCACCGATAATTTTGATTAATGTTGATTTGCCGGCACCATTTTCGCCTAATAATCCATGCACTTCACATTGTTTTAAATTAAAATGCATGTCTTTTAATGCATGAACACCAGCAAACTTCTTTTCGATATGAGATAGTCGTAATACAACTTGTTCCATAGTAATATCACCTTATTGATAGCAATCGCTGGAAAAAGCTTAAGCAGATTGCTATTGCCAAACTTTTACGCCATTTTTTTCAATCATCTCTTTAGTGATAGGAAAAGTTGGTACTAAGATCTCTTTAGCTACAGGCTCTCCTGCTAAGACTTGCTTGCCGATTTTATATGTCTCTTTAGCCAACTGAATTGGTGCTTGTGCAACCGTTAATGTTAAATCACCATCGCTGAACGCTTTTTTACCGTCGGGTGAGCCATCAACTGTGTAAACTTTGACATTTTTTAGTTTATTAGATGCTTTTAAAGCAACAACGACACCTAATGCAGAAGGATCATTTACGGCAAAGAAAGCCTGTAAATCGGGGTGAGCTTGAATAATATCTTCAGCAATTGGCATAGTTACTTCTAAAGCACATTTTCCATTTTGTTGAGATACAACCTCAAATTTACTTTTATTATCACCTAAGCCGGCATAAAAACCATCCGCTCTTAACACACTGGCACGGTTAAACGGGCAATCAATTACTGCAATTTTTGCACCATTTGGAAAATCTTTGGCCATTTGTTCACCATTAATTTTACCTGCCAGGAAATTATCTGACGCTACAGTACTGACAACTAAGTCATCATCACTAATCGGGTTATCAATAACGACAACAGGAATTTGTTTTTGTTTAGCTGCCAGTAAGCCTTGTCTGATTCCTTCTGAATCGACAGCAATTAAATAAATGATGTCTACTTTTTGATTGATAACATCTTCCATCATAGATATCTGTTTGGCTTGGTCATATTGAGGGTCAATCAGAATATATTGATCATTATTTTGTTTAGCTATTTCAGAAAAAGTATCGGAGATAGCAGTAAAAAATGAGTTGTTCAAAGTTGAAGTGATAAAAGCAAACTTGATCGGCTTATTATCATCAGCATTTACAAGTTGAAAACAGCCTGTAAAAAATACAATTAAAATTGTTAAGCATGTTGTTATGAATTTTTTCATAAAGCCACCTCGGATAATCAAATGATTTATAAACAAAATTTACTCATAAAGTTAAAGCATTAAAATAATGCTGAAATATTTATTTTGAGCAAATCCAGCCTAATTATCCGAGATGACCTTGACAATATTAATCTTTACTTTTTTATTATTTATGATATCAAAGTCACTTTTTTTAAAAACTTGTAAAATGTAATTTATCAAGTTTAGCGGTTATGTCATACTATATATATTATTCAAAATTGATTAGGGATTACTATGGCAAATAAAAGTGAGCAGATATATCAAGAAATATTGTTGCAAATCAAAAGTGGCGTTTTAGATTGTCATAGTGCTCTGCCCTCTTCATCCGATTTAAGTCTGGTTTATAAAACATCTCGACCAACAATAAGCAAAGTATTTTCAAAGTTAAAAAATGAAGGCTACATTGAAGGCAAACAAGGCGGAAAGTTTTATGTTAGACAACCGGAAAATGAACAAGTAACAAAATATATTTTTGGCATCTTAGCACCAAGGCTAGAACAAGATGAAAGTCGCATGATTCTTGATAGTTTATATTCTCAAATCGCTAGTTTAGCAAATGATTATCAGTTTTCTCTTTTATGGGCGGGCATGCTAACTAAAAGCCAAGATATTCAATCTATTTTGAATGATGTAGAGAAGGTTATCATTAATTACACCAAAAATAATATCCATGGCATCTTTTTTACACCTTTAGAATTTCATCCCTATGCAAGCGTTATTAATCAAAAAATTATCGATCTCCTGAATCAATATGAGATACCTTGTATATTGCTTGAGCGTGATTATTGTCGGTTTCCTCATCGAGGTATGGCCGACTTAGTCAGTATTGACAATATTGCTGCCGGATATATTGTTACTCAGCATTTTCTTGAACAGAATCATAAGCAAATTGCTTTCGTTTCCAAAAGTGATTCTGCCAATACTATTGCATTAAGAATTATCGGCTATAAACAAGCGCTGGTTGATGCAGGAATTACCAAAGATTGGATTATTCAAATTCCACAAATAGATGAAAAAGTAATAAATCAATTAGCAAAATTAAATATTAAGCATGTTGTTTGCGGTAACGACTTTACCGCAATGCAATTAATTTCATTAAATCAGAGAATCAATCCAAAACATAAATTATTTACCATCAGCTTTGATGATGCAGATTACGCTTGTCATCTTGCTACCCCACTTTCAACATACAGGCAACCATTGGCAAGTATTGCCTTAACGGCGGTTGAAACGTTAATTCAGCGAGTCAATAACCCGGCACTACCGATTCGTACGATCTATGTCAATGGAGAATTAGTGATTCGGGCATCAAGTGGAACTTGATAGCGCCCGTAATGATATCGGCTTTTAATAAAAATACCGATAAGCAGCAAATATGTGATAATCATGTTAAACAAAAAAGTGACAGTGTCACCATATTAAACAGCTCTTACAGTCAGTTTTAAAAAACATTCGATTAAAACTGCTAAATTTTTAAAAATAATTCTCTACTTTTGAACGGCTTTGAACCGACATAAGGTTTCATCGCCATACGGGTAAATCGTTTGGCCGCTTTGAGGGTATCTTCATCATCAAACTGCCTATGACCTAATGCTAATACTTGTTTACCTGTAAAACTGGTACTATTTTGCATTAAACTACTGATAAATCCTTTTTCTGATTGATATTGATAGGACATTGATTCAACAATTTCATCGCCGGTTACACTGCAATGGAAAAAATCAACGTGATAACCCAGATTCTCTAATAATGCTAATTCAAAAACTCTTAATACCTTTTCGGCAGGCGTTTGTTGAGCCAATTGTTGGATACTTTTAAGATAATCATCAAACAGGGTTGTCATTTCGGTTTCAGCGACTAACACCCGGTGTAATAATTCATTTAGATAAAAAGCGCTATATAGCCAAATCGAGACCAAAGGTAGCGTGAGCGAAATCGCCTCAACCTGACGTAAGTTTTTGATTTCACCGTGCCCAGAATACTGCACAATTAATGGCGTAAAAGGTTGTAATATGCCTTTAAGAGACGATTTTTTTCGCCTTGCACCTTTTGCCAATATGGTAATTTTCCCGACATTTTCTACAAACAAGTCAACCAATAAGCTGCTTTCGCTATAAGTTCTTGTATGTAGCACAAATGCTCTTTGCCAATTTTCCATTCAAAAAACCTTTTAATTACCTAGTTTATTTAATTAAAAATAGTATCTGACCAAAATTTGAGTAATTTTATGAAATTTTCAACTGAACTTCTGCTGAAAATCCGATATAATCAATAACTAATTATGGGATAACTAAAAGAAAAATTAAAAACTATGGAACTATTTTCAACAATCTTACTTCTTGTATTAATTGTATCACTTTCCGGTGTCGTTATAAAAATGCTACCAATACAAATTCCACTACCGCTAATGCAAATCCTATTAGGTTGTATGTTAGCTGCTTTTGGTGTTTATTTGAAATTTGATCCGGAACTATTCCTTGTCTTATTTATTCCACCATTACTTTTTGCTGATGGTCGAAAAACTTCAGTTAAAGACTTTGTGTACAATTTTAGAGAGATTGTTGGACTAGCACTTGTTTTAGTTGTTATATCGATTATCGCTTTAGGCTATTTTTTATATTGGATGTTACCAAACGTACAATTAGCGGCAGCTTTAGCTTTAGCAGCAGTATTATCCCCAACCGATGCGGTCGCATTAAGTGGTATTGTGGGTAAAGGCCGCATTGATAAAGAAAAAATGGAAATCATTGAAGGTGAAGCGTTAATGAATGATGCTTCAGGCTTGGTATCGTTAAAATTTGCTATTGCCATTGCCGCTGGAGTTTTACAATTTAATTTAATTCAAATTAGTATTACATTCTTTATTGTTGCTATTGGTGGTTTGGCTGTCGGTGTATTATTTACCTGGTTATATGCACGTATTTTACGTAAAATTAATCAGCTCACTCACAATGACCCGGCAATTCAAATTGTTCTACTATTCTTACTCCCTTTTGCCGCTTATATCATCGCTGAAGAGTGCCATTGTTCAGGCATTTTAGCCGCAGTGAGTGCCGGTATGACAGTTAACCACTCCAATATGATGCGAAATGCTCCATTAACTGCACGGTTACAATCCGATAGCACTTGGTCTATGTTAACCTTTGTCTTTAATGGATTTGTGTTTATTTTATTAGGCATTCAGTTACCGAGTATTTTAGATAATACTTTTGCTGAAAACCAAACTGATGCCTCAATTGAATTATGGCAATTATGCTTAATTGTGTTGTTTGTATTTATTGTGTTAATGTCCACCAGATTTGCCTGGTTATGGGCAATGAAACACATGCCGACGATGCCATTTGGTACAAAACGCCCTCTTGCATTTAGATCATACACGACAAGAGATCTTTTAGTTTCAACCTTTGCTGGTGTGCGCGGTGCCATTACATTGGCTGGTGTTTTATCCATTCCGATGACTATTGGTGGCCGTTACCAGTTAGTCTTTATTGCAACGGGTATTATCTTAGTTTCATTGATTGTAGCGGTCATTGTATTACCTATTTTATTACGTGGTAGTGTGATTTTAGATAATTCAGAACAAGATAATGAAATTTTAACCGTCAAAGGGCAAATGGCAGAAGAAGCGATTGTTAGTCTGGAAAAGATGCAAAGCAATTTACTGCAAGAAACTTCTGAAGCGGGTCTGGATCAAGAAATTATCCATGAAGTCGGTTCACGTGTTATAGGTTCATTAAGACGAAGAACTGGCCTTAAAGATTTAGAACAAAAGGCGTTAGAAGCAGAAAACCTAGAAAGACGTATGCGTTTAGTTGCTATCGGCGCTGAGCGTACAGCTTTATTACAAATGAAAGTTCGTAATGAAGTAAGTGAAGAAACATTTGAACATTTAAATACTGACTTAGATATTTATGAAAAAATGATTTCCGGAGATGCCTAAATGATTGGAAACAAGCATCAATTTCTAAGCAAAATCCATTCACAATTTGTCGATAAAGCCCCTCAAATGCTGGGGCTTACACTCAAATGCGTGCCTTTTGAAGTAAAAAAACGCACTATTGAGCAATTATTACAGTTGCAATTTAAACAATCGCTTGAAGATGGTGACCTTGATTTTTTAGAAGATCGTTGGTTGAAAATTCAAGTGACCGATTTAGATCTTATTTGGTTTGTTAGCCTTATTGAAAACAAATTAGTAGTCAGTCGGGAAGAAATTGCAGATGTCTCTTTTATCGGTAATGCTAATGATTTAATCATGATAGCCACCCGGCGCCAAGACCCGGATACCCTTTTCTTTCAACGCCGATTAATTGTTGAAGGAGACACTGAATTAGGGTTATATGTGAAAAACCTAATGGATTCTATTGAACTCGAAGCAATGCCTAAATTCTTAAGGCTAACGCTTGAAAAACTAGCAGATATTATCCAAACCTCGCCAATCCATTAATATATTGCCCTCAGTTATTGGGGGCTATGTGACACTAAACTCCCCTTTTCTATTTAACGATTTAAATAGTTTTTTAACGCCCTATACTCATAAACTAAAGGTTATTTTCTTAAGTGTTTTATCAAAGATTAATGATTTTTGATCTTGATTATCTGTCTGCTTTTGTTAAATCAATTAATTTTGAAAACTTACCATTTGGCTGAAATAAAACATATAAAAAAAATTATAAATATTTGATCATTTACTGATCAGATAAGCCACCACAATAAATTTTATCAATAATAAAGAGAGGAGATACCAATAATCTGAGACGATATAATATGGTCAAAATCAGATAATTTTAACTATTGCCATTAATACATAAAAGTGACCCTATTTCGAATCATGTGAACATCATTATTTTCAACTCTCTGAAAACGAATAAACGCTGGTTTATGTGACATTTTCAGTACTTTCATTTTAGTTTTCTTAAAAATCATATTATTAGAAATCTTAAGTCAACATGATTTAAGATATCTCAAATATTAAATGAGGTGTCATATGGCAACAGAAACAATAGGTCAACGAATACGTAAACGAAGAAAAGCTTTAAATTTAACGCAAAAAAACTTAGCAAAAACATTAAATGACGCAACTCATGGTTCTATATCTCAATGGGAATCAGATACAACATCACCAAGTGCCAAAAATTTATATGATTTATCTAAAGCATTAGAATGCGATTTTGTGTGGTTACTTAATGGTGGTGAAGAATCAAGCGTGATTCCTGCTTCATTCAAATCCCATAAAGTCCCGCTTATCGATTACTCCCAAGTTAGAATATGGATAGATTCAAAAGAACAGAAAAATGTCACTGTTTTAACTCATATTATGACATCATTGAAATTATCCAATAAAGCATTTGCCATTGAAATAGTTGGCGATTCAATGGAGCCAGAATTTAAAGAAGGTGATGTTGTTATCATTGATCCCGATATACAACCTACCCCCGGCGAATTTATCGTAGCAATTATTCCGGAGTGGCAAGCAACTTTTCGAAAATATCGTGAATTAGGTCAGGATAGCGACGAAAAAATGCTGTTTGAAATTATGCCACTTAATCGCGATTACACGGCAATGAGCAATAAAAAACAACAAATTAGTATTGTTGGCACAATGGTTGAGCATAGAATATTTAGAAGAAAAAGATAAAAATTTTTTTATTACACCAAAACAGATAATCGGTATAGTTTAATGATAAAGATATCAAATCAAAAACATACCCCATAGCAACAAATCACTTCAAATAACCAACACTAAAAAGTATAGATCATAACTCCAACAAAACTGGGAGTTATGTGCTTATCATTTTAGATAATTATTTAAAAAATCGTATTTAATTCCGTTCAATTTCAAACAGCGTTTTATACTTTTAAAATTTTTTTTATAAAAATCCCTTATTTATTTTTCAAATTTGATAAAAATGTTAATTAAATTTAGAAATCTTAAATTTATTATTGACATTTAATTTTAGATGTCTTAAATAGACAACTCGTTTTGAATTTTAGATAGGTTTACTTAAAGTGAAAAATGAAAGAAAAACAAAATCAGTTAATTAGTTATTCTTTATTATTCGCTTTTCGTTAGTCATTTCTGAAATCAAAACGAGTTTCATTCCGATAAAAGCTATCCTTCCAAAATAGCTTGAAAAATCTGACAGCTGGAAAGACAGCGATATACTACATCCTTTTTGCCCTCGTTAATGAGGGCTTTTTTTGATAGCAAGGGATTTAATCTGGCTGTTTATCGGCACTCAAACTCTTCTAATGACAAATTTGAAAGGCAATTGTGACATTTTATGCTATGCTTAGCGTCAATGGATAACTAGAATTCTATACTGAGAAGACGGCGAAACACGCTTATTCATTATTAAGTCAAATAGCTATCATGTTATACCATAGACTTTCAGTTTTTATCGGGTATTAAAAAGCTAGTTCGGAACTCAATTTGTACACATTTGCAAGTGAACAGATAAAAACAGTTAAACAGCCAAAAAACAAAAATGTGCTAAACAGATTATATCTAATAAAATATAAATAAAAATAACAATCACGGGCAAAGTTACACAATGAAAAACAATTCAGAACAGCCAACATTTTATTTTCATGATTATGAAACTTTTGGTATCAACCCTGCTTTAGACCGCCCCGCTCAATTTGCCGGCGTTAGAACCGATTGTGATTTTAATATAATTGAAGAGCCTTTGGTCATTTACTGTCAATTAGCGCCAGACTATTTACCCAATCCAGAAGCTGCGCTAATTACTGGTATTACACCACAAATTGCCAATCAAAAAGGTGTGTGCGAAGCTGAATTTACCCAATTAATTTATCAAGCGTTTAGCAAAGCTAATACCTGTATTTTGGGTTATAACAATATTCGCTTTGATGATGAAGTCACTCGTAATATTTTATACCGTAATTTTTATGATCCCTATGCGTATAGTTGGCAAAATGGCAATTCCAGATGGGATCTTCTTGATGTTGTTCGAGCTTGTTATGCCTTAAGACCGGATGGAATTAACTGGCCAACTAACGATTTAGGTTTACCCAGCTTTAGGTTAGAACATTTAACAAAAGCCAATAATATTGCTCACGAACATGCGCATGATGCGATGTCTGATGTTTATGCCACCATTGCCATGGCGAAACTGATAAAAGAGAAACAACCAAAACTTTTTCAATATTTTCTCTCAATGCGACATAAAAACAAAGTTGCCGAACTTATTGATGTAATCAATATGACACCAATAGTCCATGTTTCAGGAATGCTAGGCAGCTATCGAGGCAATCTGTCTTTAGTCTGCCCTATCGCCTGGCATCCAAGTAACAGTAATGCCGTTATTGTTTGTGATCTCACCGGGGATGTGGATTCAATCATCAATTTACCCGTTGAGCAAATTAAAGAAAAGCTTTATACCAAAACAGAAGATTTAGAACTTAATGAATCTCGCATTCCGCTAAAATTAATACATAGCAACAAATGCCCTATTGTGGCACCGTTAAAAACATTGTTACCACAAAATGCTCAGCGATTTAATATCGATATTGACCAGTGCTTAGCAAAGCAACAAAAACTATTACAACATCAAATTGTACTGCAAGACAAAATGCGCGCATTATTTGATACTCAGCAGGACTACCCGATAAGTGATGATGTCGATGCCCAAATTTATAACGGTTTTTTAAATAGTCAGGATAAACTGCGTTGCCAGACCATTCGAACAACACCTATTGAATTATTGACAAGTTTATCATTGGATTTTGATGATCCTCGTCTGAGTAAGCTATTTTTTAGGTATAAAGCGAGAAATTATCCTCAAACTTTAACAGAACAAGAACAAATGATTTGGCGAGATCATTGTCGTGACAAGCTCACATCAGCAAAAGTCCAAGACTATCTATTAACACTCGAACAGCTTGCAGAAGCTAGCTATCAACAACCGGATAAAATCGCAATAATTAAACAACTTTATCATTATTGCCATTATTTAGTTGGATAATTCAATTTTACGGGCGTATCATACGCCTAAAAATATTTGTGTCATTCACAGCGACCGGAATGATGATCATCATTAAAGTTTAAAAATAATAGCATTGACGTTATGAAACATTTTTTAGCCAAACATGCCACGGTAAAACATCGGCTTTATTCTTTATACTATACACTTTTCAGTTACGGACGAGGTCTAATCATATTAACCCTTTGTTTGTGGGCAGGGAATATTCTCTCTGAGCTGTTACCGATCATGATACCCGGCAGTATTATCGGTTTATTAATTTTATTTTTCTTATTGGCTTTTCAATTGATCCCAACATGTTGGATTAAAAACAGTTGTAATCTGTTTATGCGTTATATGACGGTGCTTTTTATTCCCGCAGCTATGGGCATCATGGATAATTACGCTTTGTTGTTAAAAAACTGGGTACCGATTATCTTTGCTAGTGTTGGTGGTTCATTTATCGTATTGCTCTTAACTGCTTATTTAACTGAGTTTTTACATAAACCAGAAAAATCATCACTTCATCAAACACCAAACGAGGAAAAACAATCATGATATGGATGTTACCTCTTACACTATTTATTTTTCTTATTATCCGTAAAATCGCTTTTAAAATTAAAACACCGTTATTTAATCCTTTGGTTATTTCGGTCATTGTTTTAATTCCAATTTTACTTGTAACCCAAACCACCTATACACAATATCTGAGCAATGTAAAAATTATCAACGATTTGCTGCCTTATTCCGTAGTTGCTTTAGCCTATCCATTGTATGAGTTAATACCTCAAATCAAAGCTCGCTGGAAATCGATAATGATAATCACCTTCACGGCTTCCATTGCTTCAATGATTACAGGTGTTTGTATTGCATTTTGGCTAGGTGGAGATAATGAAGTGGCGGCATCAGTTTTACCTAAATCAGTGACAACTGCCATTGCCGTGACCATTGCAAGTGATCAAGGTGGTGTACCGTCTATTGCTGCATTGTGCGTAATACTTGTCGGTACGCTTGGTGGTATATTCGGACATCAAATACTCAATTTTGCGAAAATAAAATCAGCGTCAGCAAGAGGTTTATCAATAGGTGCAGTATCACATGCTGTTGGTACAGCTCGTTGCATTGAGGTAAATTACAATGAAGGTGCCTATAGCTCTTTGTCATTAGTTCTCTGCGGTATCATGACATCATTGACAGCACCTTTTTTATTTCCAATAATGGTATTTATTTTTAATTGGTTTTAGTATGACGTTGAAAAAATTTATTGGCTGTTTGGTCGGATTTTGCATATTAATCATGGTGATAATTATCGGCCTAGATCGCTGGATTAGCTATAAAACAGCGCCATACATCTATCATGATGCAGACAAACTACCTCATCGAGCAATCGGTGTTGTTCTCGGCACGTCAAAATATGTTCAAGGTGGCGGTATTAACGGTTTTTATCGAAGCCGAATAGAGGGAGCGATCAATCTCTATTGGCAAAAAAAAGTCGATTATTTAATTCTTAGCGGTGATAACGCCCTGCTAAGTTATAATGAACCAATTACGATGAAAAAAGATTTAATAAAAGCCGGGATCCCTCAAGAATCGATTGTTTTAGATTATGCCGGTTTTCGAACTTTAGACTCAGTGGTAAGAGCCAATAAAGTATTTAATGCTGATGATTTCACTATTATCACTCAAGAATTTCATTGTGAACGAGCAATCTTTATTGCCCTTGCTCAAGGGATTCAAGCACAGTGTTTTGCTGTTCCGTCGCCTAGCAGCATGAAATTAGTTCGAATCCGTGAAATATTTGCGCGAGTTAAAGCATTTATCGATCTGTACATACTGGATAATCAACCGAAATACCTTGGACCTGCCATGCCTATCATTACTGATGATCAATAATTAGAACGTTAAAATCTTGTCAAGAACTTTCAGAAAATATATACGTTTAAGTATAAAAATGGTTAAATCATCGCAATTAAAAAGGTTTAATCTTGAAAATTGACTTCCAGCTCTTATGTTTAAGGAATCTTAGGATAACGGTTGACTGCTTTATAAGTTCTACGACTGAATTTAATGCATATTTCACAATTAGCAACTGAGGTTAACACATCAATTGAAAGCTCCATGATACCTAAACAATCAAAATAACTGGCAATGCCTTTACTATTATTAATAATCGTCACTTGCTAGTAACAAAAAATCCTGTCAAGAACTTTCAGAAAATATATACGTTTTAGTATAAAAACCAATTTAAATTTTATTGAGTCTCAAATTTTAGATTGCATTTTTATGCAAAAAAAAGTAATATTTAGTCAATTGAAATTTATGTTAAACGAATAATGAATATTGAATTAAGCCATATTAACTGTTTTTATGGTGATCATCAGGCATTGAATGATGTCTCACTGTGTTATCCATTAGGTGAAACGATCGTATTACTTGGTCAAAGTGGTGCAGGTAAAAGCTCGTTATTAAAAGTATTTAATTTGCTTGAAATACCAACCTCAGGCGAAATGACAATTGCCGATTCACATTTTGATTTTTCCAAAAAAATAAGCGAATCAGCGATTCGATCATTGCGTAAAAATGTCGGCATGGTTTTTCAAAATTATAATTTATGGCCACATTTAACTGTGCTTGAAAACTTAATTGAAGCACCTTGTCAGGTATTAAAGCTTTCAAAAAAAGAAGCAAGTGATAAAGCGATGGCAATTTTAAATCGGTTACAGATTGCAGAAATGGCAGATCGCTACCCTCTCCACCTTTCCGGAGGACAACAACAACGAGTTGCGATTGCCAGAGCATTAATGATGGAGCCACAAATTTTATTATTTGATGAGCCTACTGCGGCTTTAGATCCCGCAATTACATCACAAATTGCGGAAATTATTAACGAGCTGTCACAAACAGGTATTACTCAAATTATTGTCACACATGAAGTTGATTTTGCTCGCAAAGTGGCATCACAAGTAATTTACATGGAGCATGGTAAAATTGTTGAGCAAGGACAACTTGAATGTTTTGCTCATCCAAAAACCGAAGCATTTAAAGCTTATTTATCACATTAATAATAATCAATTTGGGTGGATATATGAAAAAAACATTACTAGCCATTTTTCTTGCCGGTGCTGCATTGACAGCTCAAGCAGCAGAAAACTTAACAATCGGTACAGAAGCAACTTATGCGCCGTTTGAATTTACCAATGATAAAAATGAAATTGTTGGATTTGATATTGATGTAATTAACAAAGTTTGTGAAGAGATGAAAGTATCTTGCAAAATTGTTAATCAATCTTTTGACGGTTTAATTCCAAGCTTAAAAACCCGTCGTATTGATGCGGCAATTGCCGGCATAGACATCACTCCTGAGCGTCAAAAACAGGTCGATTTCACGAAAATCTATTATGATGACAGTTCGATCCAGTTCATCACATTAAAAGATACATTAACTAGCCTTGATCAATTAAAAGGTAAACGTGTTGGTATTCAAAAAGGGACAACTTATTCAAAATACTTAGCTGAAAAGTTCCCGGATGTTAAAGCAGTAAGCTACGATAGCTATCAATTTGCTTTCTTAGATTTAAAAGCCAAACGTATTGATGCTATTGTTTCAAGCTCTTTTGTTGCCGGTGACTGGTTAGGTAAAGATGCGGATATTGTTGCATTAGGCGATAAAATCACCGACCATGAATTTTTTGGTGAAGGCTTAGGTATTGCCTTACGAAAAGGTAATGATCAATTACTTGAGCAATTTAATAACGCCATTGATAAACTGAAAGCCAATGGCGAATTAGATGCGATTTATAAAAAATGGTTTAATAAATAATTATTAACCACTTAGCTACTGTCTTATTGTGATCTCGCCGCATATTCTGCGGCGAGTTTATTTTTTAATTTAACTACGGTTTTTTTATGTCAGATTTTTTTGCACACGGTATAGACTCAATACTCTCTTCAATGGATGGGTATATATTGCCGCTTACCCAAGCGACAGCAATCACATTATCATTGGCTTTTGTGTCGCTGATTATTGGAATGTTTTTTGCCTTTATATTTACCATTTTAGAATCGGTACCGGTTAAACCGGTTGCATGGCTGATGTCTCTTTTTAATTTGACAATTAGAGCGTTACCGGAATTATTGATCGTTGTCGCTATCTACACCGGTTTGCCTCTATTGTTAATCGCATTAGATGACGGTTTCACTGTTTCACTCGGTTTTACCTCTTTTACTGTAAAAATGCACATTGAAAACACTCAACCGTCTCCATTTTTGTGTGGTGTTATTGCGTTGTCGCTACTCTATGCAGTTTACGCTTCTCAAACACTTCGTGGCGCTTTTAAAGCCATATCAAACGGACAGAAGCAAGCAGCTCAAGTTTTAGGGCTTAGCAAAACAAGGACATTTTTTCGCATTATTATGCCGCAAATGTGGCGCCATGCCATACCGGGTTTAAGTAATCAATGGCTAATTTTATTGAAAGATACCGCTTTAGTATCGGCAATTGCAATCGATGATCTTATGATGCAAACCAAAACCATTATAGCCCGGACTAATCAACCGTTTTTATGGTATTTCATTGCAATGATTATCTATCTGATTATTTCGATTTTGAGTCAGAAAGTGATAACACGAATTGAAAAACGAGCAACTTATTTCGAACAACCAACATCAACAAATAGTTAGTAAGGTCATATTATGTCTGATAATTTTATCTATTATCTTAGCGTTATTCTTAAAGGACTTCCTGATACATTGAGTTTGGGAATTTTGGGAATATTATCGGCAGGACTTTTAGCTATCTGTTTTTCTTGCTTATTATCATTAAATTCGTCAATTCTAACTAAGGTTATTCGAACTTACATTATCATCTTTACCGGTTCGCCTTTATTAGTGCAACTGTTTTTAATTTACTACGGGCCTTCTCAATTTGGTGATATTTTAAGTACAATGCCAAATTTTTACGCATTCATCTCATCCCCTTGGTTCTGTGCTTATTTGGCATTAACCTTAAATAGTGCGGCTTATACCACCCAAATATTTTACGGTGCACTAAAATCGGTGCCTAAGGGACAATGGCAAGCATGTGAAGCGTTAGGCATGAATAAGCTACAAAGCTTAAAAATAGTTATGCCATATGCTTTAAAACGTTCTCTTTCCACCTATTCCAATGAAGTGGTCTTTGTGGTCAAAGGCACTGCGTTAGCTTCCATGATTCCGGTAATGGATATTATGGGATACAGTAATGAGCTCAATGGAGATTATTACGATTTCTCTATTTTTATTGTCGCTGGATTAATCTACCTCTTGATAAATGGTATTTTAAGCACCATTATGAGGATTATAGAGAAAAAAGCCCTCACATTCGAAAACTAATATGAGCCAATTTGATTCTGCATCTTTTCTAAAAACAGTCCCGCATAAACCGGGTATTTATCAGATGTTTAATGATAAAGATACGATTATTTATGTGGGAAAAGCTAAAGATCTTAATAACCGATTAAAAAGCTATTTTAACAGCAGTAAAAAAACATTAAAAACCGATATGCTAGTAAGCCATATCAATCGGGTTGAATTTACTATTACCAATACCGAAACTGAAGCCTTACTGCTTGAACAGACTTATATTAAAAAACATCAGCCTCGTTATAATGTTTTGTTAAAAGATGACAAAAGCTATCCTTTTATCAAATTAAGCAAGGAACGTCATCCACAACTATCGCTATATCGAGGTGCAGTTAATCGGAAAAAAGATGAATTTTTTGGCCCTTATCCTAGTGGATATGCGGTTAAACAAATATTAGCCTTATTACAGAAAACCTTTCCAATAAGGCAATGCCTTAACACGACCTATCGAAATCGAACTCGCCCTTGCCTGCAATATCAAATCAAACGCTGTCTTGGGCCTTGTGTGCCGGGATTGGTCAGTGATGAGGATTATAATGAACAAGTTAACTATGTCCGACTGTTCCTGTCCGGGCAATCAGAGCAAATCTTGCAGAAAATTACTGAAGATATGCAAAAGGCAAGCAGTGACCTAAATTTTGAAAAAGCGGCTGTGTTGCGTGATCAGCTACAAGCCATTAAGCACATAAATGAAAAACAAGCAATTTATAATAATAATGATAACCTCGATGTGATTGGATTCCATTATGAGTTGGGTTTAGCTTGTATTTACGTGTTATTTATTCGTAACGGGCAAACTTTTGGTCACCGTTCTTATTTCCCTAAAGTGCCTTCAAACACTGAGCTTGAAGAAGTTATTGAAACATTTTTAGGGCAATTCTATCTTCAGGGTAACCAAAATAGAAATATCCCGAAAAAGATCTTACTTAATTTTTCATTGTCTGATAAACAGCCAATGGAAGAGACCCTGTCACTTATCGCTGAACACCAAGTTAAGCTGGTTGATGAGCCAAAAGGTGACAATCTTAAGCTATTAAATATAGCCACCGTTAACGCTCGAACCGAAGTGAAAAATAAACTATTAGAAAACTCGACCATTAAGCAAAAATATGATGCCTTAAAAGCGTTTTTAGGGATTGAAAAAATTAAGCGTATGGAATGCTTTGATATCAGCCATTTTATGGGGAAAAATACGATTGCATCTTGTGTTGTGTTTGATGATAAAGGCCCGGTTAAATCAGAATTTCGCCGTTATAACATCACCGGCATTACGCCAGGCGATGATTATGCGGCTATGGAACAAGTTCTTACTCGTCGATATAACAAAAAAGATTTACCGGAAGAGAAAATTCCGGACATCATTTTTATTGACGGCGGAAAAGGACAACTCAATCAAGCGTTACAAGTTTTTGAAAACTTGAATGTTAATTGGGATAAAAATCATCCTATTTTAATTGGTGTTGCCAAAGGTGCGGAACGCAAAGAGGGATTAGAGACACTTTTCTTTGAAGCACATGGAACAGGTCATTACCTTGATGATCACTCCCCTGCTCTGTTGCTTATCCAGCAAATTCGCAATGCTTCACACGATCATGCTATCGTTGGGCAACGCAAAAGAGGCGTGAAGCAGCTAACTGATAGTGCTTTAGAGCATATTGAAGGCATAGGCGGTAAAAGACGACAAGCTCTTCTTAAACATTTTGGCGGATTAAGAGAGTTGAAAAATGCAAGTATTGATGAAATTGCTCAAGTACAAGGTATTTCAAAATCTTTAGCTGAAAAAATTTATCTAAATTTACAACAATAGCACATTGAAAAATTAACATATTTCAGGCAACATAATCATAAAGAATCACTGTTTTTTAATTATTGCTATTCTATTGATTAATAAAACAAAAAAAAGAGCTTATGTCACATGAAAATCAACTTCCCTACTTTCTTAACACTGTTTCGCGTTATATTAATACCTTTTTTTGTGCTAGCTTTTTACCTTTTTCCTCATGATTGGTCTGGTTTTTTTTCAGCATTAATATTTTTAATCGCTGCCGTTACTGATGTGTTAGATGGATATCTTGCTCGTCGTTTAGGACAAACGACAAAATTTGGTGCTTTTCTTGATCCTGTTGCCGATAAAATTATGGTCACTATCGCTTTGGTACTTATTACCCAATATTATCAAGCTTGGTGGATCTCAATTCCGGCAATCATTATCGTTTCCAGAGAAATTATTATATCCGCTTTACGTGAGTGGATGGCTGAAATTGGTAAACGCAATAACGTTGCCGTCTCATCGATAGGTAAAATCAAGACCATTGCCCAAATGACCGCACTAACCTGGCTACTTTGGCGTCCATGCGATCTTGTCATCTATGCGGGGCTGGCAGCGCTTTTCTTTGCTACAGTTCTAACTTTATTGTCCATGTTCCAATATTTATGGATAGCACAAAGTGATTTGTTAGATGAAGAATAATTTATCGGAAAGTCGATAATCGTTAATTGTAGTGTAATTTTGTTATCTTCTGTAAGTTCACAAAATTACACTTTTCAATCCCCAAAAACTCAATATTAAACCAACAATAAGCTAAACATTGAGCAATTAAACAATTAATCCAAAATTTATGTTGACTGAAATCTCAAGATAGGTAAAATGCACTGCATTCAAAGCGAATTACCTTACGTAATAAGTTTTGAGCCCGGGTGGTGAAATCGGTAGACACAAGGGATTTAAAATCCCTCGGCCTTTTTGGCCGTGCGAGTTCAAGTCTCGCCCCGGGCACCATTTAAAACACTTCTCTTATGCGGGAATAGCTCAGTTGGTAGAGCGCAACCTTGCCAAGGTTGAGGTCGCGAGTTCGAACCTCGTTTCCCGCTCCAATATCGCGTTTAAAAACTTCTCTATACATCTTTTATTCATTAAGAAATCGAGCGGTTTACGTTTTATCTGTCCGTATAGGTTTTTATTAATATCGATACATTTAAGATAAAATGAATTGTTACTTGTATGAGTATCTGTTCTGTTCCTTTATTACCCAGTAATAATTCTCTATCTATTGCTGGGTTGTTTATGTTGTTTATTTTAAGGTAATAATCATTTTATTATTGAATCGTATCATCAAGTTCATGGCTGATGCAGTCTGAACTCTTTAATGATAAATGATAATTTTCAACACAATAGTTGTTAATACGCCCCTTTCATGCGGTTTGATGATTTGGAAAACGGAATCTAAAAAACAAACTTTAAACATTTAAAGATGGTAACGGTCTTTAGTTATTAGTCGATACTAATTGAAGTCGTTAGCATTTACGTTATTATTGGCTAAAAAACAACAAATGATTTGTTTTATTGAATATTCTAAAATAATTTCAAAAAAGGTATATATTAAAGTTTTTGACATACGGCAGAAACTTTTACAAGGAATTGATCCTCAAAACTTAACAAGTCAGACAGGCAGGATAAGCTAAAAACTGGGACAACATATAGCACAATTCCGTATAACTAACGCCTCACTATGCTTCGTTATCGAATCCTACGCAGGTCATACCTGTGTAAGATTGGCACGAAGGAAGGAAAAAAGTAAATTTATCTAGATATAGCCTTTTTTATGCAAACATATACTCATTTTTTTCTGAGCTTCTTTACGATTATTTTCTAAATAATCTACAAGAGAATCTGGATATGAAGAATTTTTAGAAAAAACATCAAACTGAATTTGTAAGCATTCGAAATAATATATTTTATCAAGTTTTATTAAATATAAAAACGCTAAATCACCCTTCTTAAGTTTTGTTGATTTTAATTTTGTTTCTACATTAACCAATTGATTGTTTGTAATATTGTCTAGAAGGACTTTTATCTTTTTTTTATCTTTTTTAAGATCCATATAATATTGATCAATAATAAAATTATCTTCAAGACTATCCCAACTTAGTACAATATCATCTCCAAACTCGATATTGAATATATTTTCATTGTTCTTTTTAGTATCTAAAGTTATCATTCCACCATTAATAGTAAATTCATGTGCAGTCTTGTTTTCACTACACCCAATAAAAAACATACATATACAAGAAATTAAAATTAAATTTTTCATATTATTAATAATTAAGTTTTCTCTAAAAAATGGGATTTTATTTGCAATGTTTTCATCCATTTCGGTAAAATGATTAAAAGCGCTATCTTACAAATAACAAATTATGATACCGTTGTTTAACGCTTTTATCTATTCTGATGCCGGATGAGATTTAGGTAAATCGTACAACAAATCACATGTTACACCTAGTGGTGCCAAAATTGTAGCAATATCTCTCCTAATGGGTCATCATAAATAACATATTCTAAATAACATCAAACTAAAAATACCGTTTTTGCATTCTTTACATTAGATTTGATAGTGAATATGATGTAAGTCATAATAGAAGATAGAACAATCATTTTTATATGGATAATTTTCAAAAAATACTGAAAAATTAGATTGAAGTCTTCTATAAAACGTCTAAAAACAACAAATAAAACCACTCTAAAACAGATAATCGAAAGCAGTAATAATTAAGCGCTTTTGCAAAATATATAAGGTTTTAGATTTAAAAAGTCGATTCTCAATCTATTATTCTGAGAAACGGCTATATTTATAAGAGTAATTTCAACTATTTAAAAAAAAATTAATGTATAAATTTAATAAAGCAATAGAAGAATTATTAATTTAATGAATAATAAAATTTACGTACTATCGTAGATGTTTTTTAAATGGATGCTAGATAAAAAAGGATAATTTATGGACAAAAATGCTCAATTTTTTGCTGGTTATTGGCGAAATTCTTTAGTCGATGCTGTTTTTGCCAAAGGTGGCTTAGATAGCAAGGACATTGAGCAGTTTATCACATGTGATTCAATTGTATGGGAAAAAGGTCAAATTAGTGATGAGTTAACTAAAAAACTTTTTCAAGATGAGTCAAAGGATTGCAGAACTATTGAGATTGTATTAAGACCCCGAATTTATCGAAATAGAACTGAACATGCTTATGCCAAAAAAGATATCCCCGAATATGTTGTACCAATAGCGACCAATGCATTGTTGGCGAGAAATGGCCGACTATATCCCCTTAGGAATCATACTATCATATCCCGCGACATTTTAGAGCCGCTGGTAAAAGGATCCTTTTCAATAGGTTCAGTAGATAGTCTTGATAGTTATTTAACATCCAATATTGTGTCTGGTATTGGCTATCAAGAAGATGAGCAAGGTAATTGTGAACTAACCGATGAGAAATATGCTGTTGCTTGGAATACCTATTTAAAACATTGTGATTCACTACTAAAAGCCATTGCTCAAAATTGGCTTGAAAGCGATAATACTTTTGAGTTGTTGAATTATGGTTACATTATCAAGAAAGATATTGTCAAAAATGCAGCAATGCATATAGTTTCATTATATGATCAATTGCGTCAATCTACTGATGACATCCCTCTTTTTAGCAAATTAGCCTCAAAACAGGCAACCATAAAACAACCTTGTTTAGCTAGCAATAGTCTTTTTTCAAAACGTTTGGCTCATTCAGGCGATAAATTTCCTTTAGCTGATGCACAACGAGATGCACTGAATCATTTATTAAATACAGTAAATGGTGAAATTTTAGCTGTGAATGGTCCACCAGGAACAGGAAAAACAACAATGCTACTTTCTGTAGTGGCTTCATTATGGGCAAAACATGCATTAGATGAAAGTGAACCTCCGGTCATCGTAGCTGCTTCCACCAATAATCAAGCTGTTACCAACATCATCGATGCTTTTGGAAAAGACTTTTCTAAAGGGGAAGGATTATTTGCAGCGAGATGGTTACCGGACATTGCTAGCTTTGGCGCCTATTACCCTTCTCGAAGTAAAGCTGATAAAGTTGAAAATATATATCAGACCGAATCGTTCTTCACTCATATTGAAACTCCTCAATACTATGATAGGGCAAAACAGCACTATATCAATTGCGCTCTAAAAGCTTTTCCTGAGTTAAATGCAAAAGATTGTTCTATCAAAGATATCATTAATAAACTCCACCGAACTTTAAAAATAGAAGTTGATAAATTAGAACAAATAGAAAAATCATGGCTAAACTTATCTAACATACGCCAAACAATACAACAGCTTTATGGTGAGCCTATAACACAAACTAAAGCTAAATATGAACAACTTTTGCAAACTGAACAAGAAACAAAAACTAACTGGCAAAATGTAGAAACATCTTGGCAGGAATATCTTGCTAATGAAAGCATATGGTATTCACTATTTTCATGGATACCACCAGTAGCTCAAAAACGGTTATTAAAAGCCAAGCTTTTTCTTAAAAAAATATGGCCTGCCGAACAAACACAACGGCAATGGCAAACGATAAGCAGCATTTCTCTGTTTGTTGAAGGTAAAATTGACTCTCAAGAGCTGATAATACAAAAAAATAAAAAAGTTATAAAAGAGATAGATGATTTTTGGTTGAAGTTGGAAAAGTCTCTGTATGATTGGAATGTTGCATTACAGCCTTTAGGTATAACTGATAAAAACCAAGAAATAACATTAACCCAGGTTGACAGTATTGCAGATCTTCAAATTCGTTTTAAAGTATTCTTACTGACAACTCATTATTGGGAAGGTCGTTGGTTAATGGATATGGAAGAACTGCTTCCAGACTTAGAAAAGTGGAGAAGAAAAAATGGTTATATTCCTACTAAGAAGCGTTGGCATTTGCGAATGAAGATCACCCCTTGTATTGTCTCTACCTTTTTTATGTTACCGGATAAATTTATCTACACTGGGGCCGAATATAAAAAGAATTACTTATATAATTTTGCTGATTTACTTATCGTGGACGAAGCTGGGCAAGTTTTACCTGAGGTGGCCGGAGCATCATTTTCTTTAAGTAAAAAAGCATTGGTTATTGGCGATACATTCCAAATTGAGCCTATTTGGTCAATCCCACCTAAAGTCGATATCGGTAATATGCAAAGCGCTAAAGTTATTTGTAGTGCAGATATTGAAAAAGAATATGAATTTCTTAAACATTTAGGAAAAACGGCCTCCTCCGGTAGTGTGATGAGAATTGCTCAACAAGCTTCAAAATATCACTATGATCAAGATATGGAGCCGGGAATGTTTTTGTATGAGCATCGCCGCTGTTATGATGAAATCATTGGTTTTTGCAATGAATTAGTCTATAAAGGCAAACTCAAACCAATGCGGGGAAGCGCATCTGGAAAGGCAACCTTTCCAGCATTAGGTTACTTACATATTGATGGTATCGGCCAAAAGGTCAGTTCCGGAAGCCGTATCAATAAGCTTGAAGCGACTGTCATTGCCAAATGGCTTACAGAAAATAAAGAGATATTAGAAAACCAATACAAGGAGCCAATAAATAAAATTGTTGGTATTGTTACCCCTTTTGGTGCTCAAGTAGCAGAAATAAAAAGAGTAATTAGGGAATCAAGATGCAGTATCAACATTGATGATGAAGAAGATTCATTAACTGTCGGTACAATTCATTCCCTACAAGGAGCAGAAAGAAAGCTCATTATCTTTTCACCTGTTTATTCAAAACATGCCAATGGCGATTTCATTGATGATAAACCAAGCATGTTGAATGTGGCGATTTCACGAGCAAAGGATAGCTTTTTAGTTTTTGGTGATATGGATATATTCGACCCCATTTCAAAAACACCGAGAGGTATTCTGGCCAAATACTTGTTCGCCAATGAAGATAATGAATTGTCTTTTAAATATATCGCTAGGGAAGATTTAACTAATTCAAGTAATGTAGATTATCTGGTTCTTAATGGTGCAAAAGAACATGATGCATTTCTCCAAAATTCTATTAAAAATGCTGAAAAAGAGATACTTATTGTCTCACCATGGGTTAGATTAGCGGCTATTAAAAGCACCAATATATTAAATATCATGGAAATAGCTGTAAAAAAAGGCGTCAAAGTTTCTGTCTATACAGATAAACAACTAAATTTCTCTTACTGTAATAATGAAAAACGAGAAGAACTAAAAAAAGAACTGTCTAACATTATGACAGAGTTTAAAAATAAAGGTATCGAAGCTAAATATGTTAACAATGTACATAGTAAATTGTTGATTAAAGACAATGATCTGTTGTGTGTAGGTTCATTTAACTGGCTTGGCGCTCAAAGAAAAGGTAAATATGTAAGACATGAAACGTCTATCGTTTATCAAGGTAAAAGTAATAATATTGACAATGAAATTAAACTTCTCAAGGGTAGCTTTGAAAGTCGTTTTTTTACAACAACTGAATAATATTTGCATTAGAAATGATAATCAATGATAAAAAAACAATGGTGGTAGGCAATATTTTTTAATATAAGAATTATTTACAAATGGAAGCAAAATAGATATTGAATCTTTGCAATCTATCTTGCTCGCCTCCATGAAGAAAAGAAACTCTACAAAGTAGATATTGAGAAGTAAATCTTTGCATATATGGCACAGCTTCTTGCTGTTATTAGAATGGGTTAAATCCAATCTGATTAACAGCAGGAATGATTGTAGTTAAATTAGCTAATCGATCAGGTTAAAAATTACTTACGCCAATAGATCGAGTTTTACCTGCTGAATGATGCGCTTACGCACGATGAACATTACCGTAAAAAAGTGGAAATAATCGAAGAAAATGTAACATCACTAATAAATTCTTTTAATTCATTATATTTATCTGTATTTTCTTTCTTCAGTTTTTTAATGGCATCCTTTTCGTTTTCAGCTTGAATCTCAATATCCAATTTTTTATATACATTATTGTCTAATTTATTTGTATCCATTTCATTTTTATCAAGAATCACTAATTTTTCATCTTGTATGAAGAATAAAAATGTTCTCATATAATCACCATGTTAAATTTTGTTGCTTAGCAAATAAGAGTCGTTGTTTTACAAAATTCACCTATTGATAGTTTTTTTGTATATTTTAAATTGTTGGTTTAGTTCTTCTTTTGGTGTAGCGAATAATCTCTTCATATCATCAATTTCCCTCATACAAGCACGTTTTGACGCTTTATTTTTAAGAAGATCTTCATTCTCACGATCACTAACGACTCTTTTTTCACCAGGGTCTCGTTTATCGCTTCTTGTATAAAAATCAGTGATCTGTTTTAATCTTCTGGCATAGTATTCTTCTTTTTCTTGTTTTATTTTTTCAAAGAAGTTTAAATTCTCGGGTGTTATATAGGTTTTACGAATTTCAGTTTTATCTTCTTTTAATTTTAACCAAACTCCGTAATCGATATATCTTCGAGGATGACTTTCTTTCTCAAAAATTATATTATATCCAAGCTCACATCCATAATTAGAAAAATGAGTTATATACAGCAAATCCCCATTTTGTCTTATCCAAATCTCCTGCAGCCACTTCGGTACACCATACTTGGAGGTTTGCCCTACAAGGTGTAATACTTCATACGTTTTGCCTTTGAAGTAAGAACCCGAAGAAATCTCAATATTTGTCCTGTTTAACATCGAGTCTGGAATAGTTATATCCACTTTATCTTCATCAAGAGGGATTATTCTTCGATCTTTAAAGATTTCTATACTGTCAAAAAGATCAATCTTCTGCTCCTCACTTAGCAAGTCTTTTTCTAAAGGTTTATCATTTTCAAACCAAACACTTGTTTTTAAGACACTATTTTTGACCATGATTTTTTCAGAAGATGACTCAACAAATTTATCTGTTTCTATTTCAAGACTCAATGGCTCCATGAATGTAAATCTATCTTTATAATCAATTACTTTATTTATATCAATGATATTATAAAAAATTGGAATATATTTAACTGTATCAATTTTATTAGAATAAAAACTTTCAGTAGATGAATGAAAATCCGGATAATAAAGAAAAATACCTTTTAGAACATAGTGTTGTTTTTTATTTTGAACAGGTTTGGGAATATCAAAGTTTATGATCTGACTGTCTCTATTAACATGTAAATTTGTCGCAAATGCAAATCGATTTATCTTGTTATACACAGTTTCATCGCTCTCCCACTGCATAAATGTATGATAATTTTTTTCGTCAGTTTTTTTAATAACAGAACCCGTTTTATCCATTATAGGCTCATATACTGCAATGATTTTGATATTCTTTTGTGGAAAATTTTTTTTAAAATTCTCATTTTCTCTGCGAGTTAAAAAAGGATTGTAAAAATCATCAAGTTGAAAACTTACATGTAAAAGCTCATTAGAATCAGAGGAGTTTATTAACTTATAGTCAACAATACGAACACTTTTATCAGCACAGGAGCACATTAAAAAAATCCCTGATAATAAAAGCACCATTAAGCATAATATTTTTTTCATATAAATTATATCAATAAAACAATGTATGCCTACAAATTGTTAAAATAATGCTTTTCTAAAACAATATCTTTAATTTTCCATTTTGAAAATCAATCATTTATCAATTTATAAGAATCTCAAATGGTAAACTAAAATAACTATCCGGCATCAATATAACTTCACAAAATGCTTAATAATATATTTCATTAAATTCCATTTACACTTTTAATTTAACTGCGAAAAGTGTAGTCGTCAAGATTATGTTCTCAAGTCAATCTAAGGAATATCGAAACAATGCCTATTAAAATATCGAAAAACATAGCTCAATAAACATTTCAATATAAATCGTATAGTTAAATATCAAGCCGTCGACTCGTTAACCATTTTACTTTTTCCGGATCTCGATGATCAAAAAATTGACTTGTATTTGTATCAAGCGCTGCTATTTGTTGCATATCATTATCCGAAAGCTCAAAATCCCAGATATCTTGATTTTCAATTATACGCTCTTTACGCACAGATTTAGCCAAGCTTGCAATGCCTCTTTGTGCTAACCAACGCAATACCACTTGCCCTATTGTCTTACTATTAATACTCGGCGATGAGCTAATATGTAAAGATTTTATATAAGCCTAAAGGGCCTAAAGGGTAACTTTTCACCTTTCTATTACCCAAATACCAAAAATGGCTATGTCTTTTAATTTACCTACTATATGTAGGTATTTTTTATCAGATACACATTTATTGCGTTAATTTTTTCCATTTTCTGATTTTAGTCCGAAAACTTTTGAAGGGAGCAACCGAGTTGATGTGAATAAATCTTGCAACAGTCCAGCTTTCAGGATAAGGCTTAGTCCAATTCCTGCTATCTTTTATAAATAGTGTCTCCTCCGACAATGAACCAATCCAGCCAGTCCAAATATCGACCGCTTGTTCAAAGTGCTGTATAAGCTCTTTTAAAGATAATTCTTTATATGCTTGATAGAATGACTGATAAAGCTTACCTAATTGATTCCATTTGTAACCTTTGGCAGGTAAAATGGGAATCTCTCCCGAGAGTTCGGTATCATCCCATGACTTTACTAACGCTAACCAACCTAGTTGATAAGCAATCATTTGAGCCGGTGTTTTATCAACACCATCCACTAAATTATCTTTTTTATCTTCAGGGACCGTTTTAAACTCTTCAATAAATAACTCAGCCGTTTTATTGATTTCATCTAATAATTGCTTTTTGTCCTGATAGATCATAGTTAGTTCTCCGTTAACCCAATTAACTTAGCTATTGTATGTTATAAGTATCTTACCCATTAATCAAGTAAACCGATACTGTCAAATTAAGGAAGAACATAAACCAACAAACAATAATGATAATGTAGGTAAAACAATATGGACTAATGAAAATTTTTCATTAATCAGAATCAACCATGATTTGACTCATAATATTTTTATATCCGTGTGTGATGATGATTGCAGGAGTTTTTATAGGATAAAATCTAATCTAACAGAAAGCTGATATATCGCCAACTGTTAGATTAATATTAAATAAACCTTAAGTATTGTATCTAATTAGGGTATTTACTGACACTCAAAATTAGTCGGATTATTGGTATCTCCTTTTCCTTTATAAACTGTTTTTTGCGGATATGGGCATAATGGTCGTTGTAAAGTAATTTGATCTTTTTCTATTTTCTGGGCTGTAAGTGTTGTTGGCGGCTGTTTGTTTTCGACCCAATTTACCAGTGATTGAAAACCATTAATCTTATCTGCACCCTCCCCACCTTTACAATGATCAACACCTGGTGCCATGTAAAGTTTCAAAAATTCGTCTGTATCATTCTGTCCGCCCATTATTTTTAATACCCGATTGTAATAATGAATTGTTCCTTTCGGCGGTATCAACTTATCATCCCAACCGTGCCAAATAATCATTTTTCCGCCTAAATGCTTAAATTGGCTTAAATCAGCATTATCAGTACCGATAATGGGTCTATATAGATCGACTGAGTCATTAAAATAGTTTTCAAATCCTTTATAACCTAATTGTTTCCAATCAACAGTAGGATTTTGGTTGATCCAGTATTTCAGATAATCAACCGGAATAGGAAAAGGTGTACTTCCGGCTAAAGCATCCATTTGTGCAGTCGGCTCTATGCCATACCATAAAAATTGTCCTGTTTGAGTCGTTGGGCCTTGCCAAATTTTTCTTAATGCGACAATTTCATTATTATTTAATCCCTGCTGTTTTAAAAATTCATCAGTTATTTCAAGCGAGGCTGGATCGTCGATAATGCCGTCTTTAATCCCATCTTGTTCATCGGCTAAATTTATAATTGCTTGGCGTACTTTATCTAATTTCGCTGAATCAATTGGCTGCCCTAGCTCTTCTTGCATGACAATTTGTGGCCATAATTCTGAAGGAAGAAATTTATCCCATTGTATGGCCGGTGCGGTAATATATAATCCATTGTAATCAGCTGGAAATTTTTGTGCTTCCATTAACCCTTGACGACCGCCGGTTGAACAACCATTCCAATAAGAAAAACTTGGCATTTGACCATAATAGTTTTCAATAACCTGCTTGGCTTTAATTGTCATTTCATGCACACTACGATAAGCGAAATCGGCAATAGCATCTGCTTGTAGCTGGTTATTTTTGAATACAAAATTTCCCTCTAAAAGATTACCTTGATGTCCGGTGTCTGTTGCAACAGTTGCATAACCGTCCTTAACAGCTACAGCTAACTCATCAAAAGGAATAAAACCTGCATAACCGCCTCCTCCAATAGCTTGTAACCGATGATTCCACTGTGTCGGTAACCAAACTTCTATATTAATTTCCGGCTGAATGGCTAATTCCACTCGACAAAACTGTGGAAGCCCCGTTATCACGTTATTTTCTGCGCCCCTCAGCGTATCAGCTAATTTTGTTAAAGGCGTAAATCGCTCTTCAATAAGCTCACTTTTTATGACTTTAGCATTGTCAAATTTCATTTCCGTCAACGCATTACAACGCTCAACGATTGAATCGGGTGACACAGCTAAAGCTATATTACTGATTTGACTTAATAACGAAATAAATAACAGACTATATTTCATCATTCCCTATCCTCCTACTAATTTATGAAAAACCTTTTCAAGATGATTTCATATTAGTCTTTAACTATATTGCTGACAATAAAAATGCGCATAAACTATGCGCGACTTCAAATAATTAATTTAGTGAAGGAAATAAGGGGGAATTTATTAGTGATTGAAGTAATGCGATCATTATTATTATGAATTCAAGAAATAAAGAGAACAAGATAGTTACGAGCATTCACGAAAAAAATGACTGTTTCATGAATATAAATAATTATGTTGACTTGTTGATATGATAAATAAGGGATAAAGAATAACAGTTTAATCTGCTATAAATTTATTTGTAAATAAAGTATTTATTAACTTCAAACCAAGAAAGCAAAGAATAGTAATCTTTATTATTTACCCCTAAATTTAGAGTAGAGTTGCTGTTAAAATTGATTGTTCGTCAATTAAATAATAAACCTGAATAATAGAGCTTAATTGATGTTTAATATTTAATGAGTTATTTAAAGTAAACCTTAAAAGATTTTCATTTATTCCAATAAATCTGATATTTAAAAAACTAACTTCAATTTTCAACATAGAAAATAGCGCCTTATAAATGCTTTCTTTTGCAGAAAATAGTAATGTTAGAGCTACAGAAAAATGACATTTTAAAATTTTCTGGATATAATATATTTCCTTATCAGTTACTATGCGATTTGCAATTGATTCTGCTACTTTTGTAGGAATAACTGGTTCGATATCAATTCCAATACTTGAATAGAAAGTTTTGTTATTTTGAATAACACATGCAATGGCAATATTATCTGAATGGCTGATTGACCCAACAACATTCTTAGGCCATATAGGGCAACCTGTTTCGTCTGAAACGAGATTAAATGTTGTCTTTTTTAAACCATTTAGTGCCCAAGAGGCAACTATTCTACCAGCTAAATATTCTGCCTTTCTTTTTTTAGATATTTCATGTAATTTACTAATAGGAAAAATCTTGTATTTATTAAATAAGTCATCATTATAAAAATCTAGGAAAAAATGAGCATTATAAATACTTAAATAAGTTTTATGAGATGAAAAGAAAATACTTAAAGGATCATTCATGTTAATAAATTTATATGGAATCTCTTTCATATAATATCTAACATACGCAAGGGTAGTTTATTCCATTTTCAATAAGAATAAATGTCTCTTCAAGTATATCATAGAATGATGCACAATCTTTTTTCTCCTTCCAAGCATCGTAAGTTGCGCTATATAAAAATTCTAATAAAGTAGATAACATTGCAGGTCTTATGTCTTGCAAATAATTAACTCCCATTTTTTTTGCTATTAACTTGGTTAGAAGTTGTTTTTTGGATTGTAAAATTTCATTATTTTTTGCACGAATTGAAGGATGATTACGTATTAAATCCCTAAGTGTTTTAAAACGATTAGGATCTATACCATATGCTCCTTCTTCACAACATCTAGTAACATTAACTGACGCTTTTTTTAATGCAATCCAAATGGATTCATTTGCAGGTCGAGACTTCAATGCACTTATAATTTCATCATATTCAACTAATTCATAATCTATAATTACATCTTCTTTACACGAAAAATAGCGAAAAAAAGTCCTAGGTGATACTTCAGCAAGGTTTGCTATGTCATTCACTGTAGTATTATCAAATCCATGTTGTACAAATAACTTGTATGCAGCCTCAATTAGATCCTCTCGCATTTTTAATTTCTTTCTTTCCCGAAGAGAGCTGTTTATTTCTATCACTTATAAATACTCCATCAAAACCAAAGTTAGATATTCAATATTTTACGCCTAATCAACTAAATAAAAACATTGATAGTATAAGACTATAATTGACATGTAAGCAAATTTTTATATTTCGAATAATTATTCTTGTTATTTAACGATACTTTTCATATACTTATTTATGACACAGAGTGACAAATATCATTAAGGGACATTTTTCATTAAATGCCATTTTAGATATTTGCATCTAATATTGGACTCACTAAATAACAGCTATGTTTTAGTATAATTTAAAAGGACATTAACATGGAATATATACCTTCTAAAATCAACTATTCTCTCCCCTTAAAAGAACATTTACCTGAAAACGTACCTAATTGGGAAATTAACTCATCTAGAAGTGTGTTGCTGATCCATGATATGCAACATTTTTTCTTAAATTTCTTCGAGCCTAAGATGAAAGATAGTTTAATAAAAAATATAAGAGTAATCAAAAATTGGGCTTACAAAAATAATGTACCCGTTGCATATACAATGCAACCAGGAGGAATGACGAAAGAACAAAGAGGACTTTTAAAAGATTTTTGGGGAGAAGGCATGAAAATGGTTGCGGAAGATAAAGCCGTTCCAAATTTTATTAGTCCTGAAGAGAGGGATTGGATTTTTACCAAATGGAGGTATAGCGCATTTCATAAAACAAACCTTTTAGAAAAGATGAATAAAAATAATAAAAATCAATTAATTATTTGTGGTGTCTACGGCCATATTGGCATATTAATGACATCACTTGAATCTTATACAAATGACATTGAAACATTTGTTGTTGCTGATGGAATTGCTGATTTTTCAGAAGATCTTCATATGAATACTCTAAATTATACTACTAAATGTTGTGCAGCATTAACCACTGTTGGAGACTTCATTAAATGAAAATAAATAATATAAATGAGGATTTAAAGCAAATTTTCTCAGATTTCAAACACCCTTTTGCTTTTTTATACAGACCAAAAATAGACAATGATAATGTTGAGTTTTTTTCTGGAGATATTACTACTCACAATACATTAGATGAACTTCCATTTGAGCCCAGCGATTCTCATCAAAGTCAGTCACAAGATGTCTTAGCTTTAATACCATTTAAACAAGTCCAAGAGAGAGGATTTGAGTTTGTTGACGATGAATCAGATCTGGTAGCAATGAAAATTAAAAAACATATTAAGCTTGAAAAAAAGAAAATATTTAAGTTAATTGAAGATCAATCTATATCTCTCGAAAAGGAGCATTATGATATTAACGATGAAGATTACCAAGATCTTGTAAAAACAATCATTTCTAACGAGATAAATAATGGCTCTGGAGCTAATTTTGTTCTAAAAAGAACATATTTAGCTGATATAAAAAATTATAACATAAAAAAGGCGTTATTTATCTTTAAAAAATTACTTAACATGGAAATGGGAGCCTATTGGACCTTTATCATAAGTACAGGAAAACGAGTTTTAATAGGTGCTACACCTGAGTGCCACATTAGCCTATCAAATAATGTTGTCACAATGAATCCTATAAGTGGTACTTATCGTTATCCTAAATCAAAACCCTTGCTTAATGACTTTCTAACATTTCTTAAAAATCCTAAAGAAATCGAAGAACTCTATATGGTTGTTGATGAAGAGCTCAAAATGATGTCCAGAGTTTGCCATGATAACATAACACTTGAAGGACCATATATAAGGCAAATGGCTAATTTAGCTCATACAGAATATTTTATAAAAGGAAAATCAAATTTACCTCCGCAACAAATTTTGAAAGAAACACTTTTTGCTCCAACAGTTACAGGAAGTCCTCTTGAAAGTGCTTGTAGAGTAATAAAAAAATATGAACCTGAGGGAAGAGGCTATTACAGTGGAGTTATAGCATTATTTGGAATAGATTCTAATTCGAATGTAACACTTGATTCATCTATTTTAATAAGAACTGCTGATATTTCTTATAAAGGAAAATTACAGATTAATGTTGGTTCGACAATTGTTCGCCACTCTCAACCAGAATTAGAAAGTTTAGAAACAAAAGCCAAGGCAAATGGATTATTAAAAGCCATCAATAGTACTTCTAATAATTCACAAATTACTCCTAGAAAAACAATGTTAACAAATCATCCAGAAGTAATAAAAACTCTGAAAATTAGAAACTTATTTTTATCTGAATTTTGGTTACCTAATAAAAAAACACGTCATCAAAAACAAGTATTACACAAAGTGAAAACATTGATCATTGATGCTGAAGATAGTTTTACATCAATGCTCTATCAAATTTTAAAATCATTCGGTTTACATGTTGATTTAAAAAAATATGATGAAAAAATCAATTTTAATGATTATCAATTATATATTTTAGGCCCCGGTCCTGGGGATCCTAGAGATAATAACGATGCTAGAGTTTCTACTTTAAAAAATATAATAAAAATACTTATTGAAGAGAAAAAACTTTTTTTAGCTATTTGTTTAAGCCATCAAATTTTATGTCAACATCTCGGATTACCTATTTCATTAAGAAAAAAACCAAATCAAGGAACTCAAAAAGAAATTAACTTATTTGGTTCAATTGAGAAAGTTGGATTTTATAACTCTTATTCAGCTATAGCATCTGAGAACTACCATATTTCAGAAGATAGTGGATTAATTGAAATAAGCAAAGATTTTAAAACTAATGAAATACATGCATTAAAAAATAAGAATTTTTCATCAATGCAATTTCATCCAGAATCGATACTAACACATAGAGGTGTCGATATTATAGAAAGAAGCTTGTTAAATATTCTTACAAAAAATGAAAATTTAACTCACAATAATAATTTAGGAAATTAGTTATGACAATAAATAATGATATCAATATTAAAGCAAGTAAAAAAGCTTGGCTGGGCTTGATTACAATTCTAGCTTTAGTTCTACTTGTTTCAATGGATGGCTCGGTACTTTATCTAGCGATGCCCAAAATTACATCTTCAATTTTACCTACAGCAGATCAATCATTATGGATACTGGATATCTATGGATTTGTTGTTGGGTCTTTGTTAGTCGCATTTGGAAACATTGGTGACCATTATGGAAGACTGAGATTAATTATATTTGGTTCAATAACATTTGGTGTCGGTTCTATTTGTGCAGCGCTTTCTACAAGCCCTGAAATGCTAATTATTAGTCGAGCAATTATGGGGCTTGGAGGAGCCACATTATTACCTTCAGGATTGGCTATTCTTAGTAATTTATTTCTTAATCCCAAAGAACTTGCACAAGCAATTGGAATATTCGCAGCTACATTTGCAGGAGGTTTTGCTATAGGACCAATTATAGGAGGATTTCTTCTAAGTAAATTTGATTGGGGTGTCGTATTTTTTATTAACATTCCAGTTATCATTTTATTTCTAATTGCTTCACCTATCTTTTTAAGAGAAGTAAAACAACCAAATTATGGAAAAATTGATTTTTTAAGTTTAATTTTATCCTTCATAGGAATTTTACTATTTACTTATTCAATTAAAACAGCGGCAGCTTATGGTTTAACAACTTTACAGCTCGTAATTGGTTTTATAGGTATTGTTTGTTTAATCTGGTTTATTAGAAGACAAAATTATATTAAATATCCATTATTGAACATTTCTTTATTTAAGGATCGTGTATTTTCTATTGCCATTGCCACTGGATTACTATCTTTAGTTGTCTGGTCAGCTTCGGGGTATTTGACCGGTATTTATCTTCAATCTGTTTTAGGACTTACCGTATTTTCAGCAGCATTATTAGCTTTACCTGGAGCAATTGTATTAATAATCACATGTATTGTGACAAATAAAATTGCTTATCGAATTGGAAAAAAAAGCTCATTAGTTATGACTCATTTATTTATTAGCATAGGATCTGCAATTCTTTTATTTACAAATACTGAAAATGGTATTATTGCTGTAATTACTTCATCTATTACTGCAGCAGTAGGATATGGTCTATCATTCAGTCTGGTGGCAGAAATAGCTGTTTCAGCCGTTCCTCCTACTAATGCAGGAGCTGCTGCCTCATTAGCAGAAACGAGTAATGAAATAGGAAATGCATTAGGAATTACTGTTTTGGGCTCTTTAGCAGCTTTTTGTTTTAGAGTTTCTGGCCCTAATCTTGCGGGGACTCTCAATGAAACACTTGATTATCCAAATATATCATTTGAATTAATCACCCAAGCCAAACTTGCCTTTGTTGATGGAATGCATATAGCTGTTGTCGTAGCAAGCATATTAACTCTTACCGTTGGTGTTTTAGCTATATGCTGGATCCCTAACTCACGTTCTAAATAAAATCTAAAGGAAATATTAATAATGCGTTTAATTCATATGATATCTGATCTAATGAAAAAATATTCATCTCGTCCCGCTATTGGTGAAAGAGATTATCAGTACATACAAGACCCGATCACAAAAGAAATATCAATCAAACTATTACCAAAATATAGAACAATAACTTTCCAGCAACTTTGGAATAAGGTTGAATATATCGCAAATGAATTGTTCTATCATCCTCAGTATCCATTAAGAGATGGCGATAAAGTTGCGATGCTAGCATTTACTAGTAGCGACTATGCTTGCATTGATATTGCTTGTATTAGGTTAGGAGCTATATCTATTCATTTACAAACAAGTTCAACTAAAGAGCAAATGCAAAAAATTTTAAATCAAACAGAGCCTTCAATAATTGCAGCTAGTGTAGAACATATAGAGACTGCTAAGCAACTAGCAAAAGAATCTCCGTTTATAAAACGTATAATAGTATTTGATTTTCATGAAAATGTAGATGAACATATAAATAAACTCAATAAATTGAATTCTATTTTAAAAGATGCTAAATCTTCGATCTCCATAGATCCTTTAACAAATATCGTAAAAATAGGCGCTACTCTACCTTTAGCTCCTCTACCAGACAATAACATAGAAGATCCCATTTCAATGTTAATTTATACATCAGGTAGCACAGGTTCTCCCAAAGGAGCTATTTATACAGAACGATTAGCATCAGCAATGTGGGGAGGAAGCTGGTCTAAAATTTTTTCTGACGAAGTAGCCATTACTATCCATTATATGCCAATGAGCCATGTAGCGGGGCATTCTTCTCTTAAAAATACTTTAGCTAGAGGTGGAATTAGTTACTTTACATCAAAAAGTAATTTATCAAGTTTCTTCGAAGACATCCAACTTGTGAGACCTACTGAACTATCACTTGTACCTCGAGTATGTGAAATGATTTATCAATATTACAATAGTGAAATAATTAAACATAGACTAGCTGAGCATAATGGGTTAAATCTTGAAACTAAACTAAAAAAAGAAATTAAAAATCATCTTTTAGGTGGAAGAATCTCATGGGCAGGATGTGCATCAGCGCCTTTATCCAAAGAATTGTATCTTTTCATGGAATCAGTTTTAGAAATAAAACTCCATAATATTTATGGTTCAACAGAGGCAGGTGTTATTTGGATTGATAATCAATTATTAAAACCTCCAGTAATGGATTATAAAATCATTGATGTCCCAGAATTAGGCTATTTCTCAACAGATAAACCTCATCCAAGAGGAGAGCTGTTATTGAAAACTAAATCAATAATTCCTGGATATTATAAAATGCCGGAATTAAACGACGAAATATTTGACAAAGACGGGTACTATATCACTGGAGATATTATCGAAGAAATTAGTGACTCAAATCTGAATTTTATAGAACGAAGAAAAAATGTAATCAAGCTTTCACAAGGAGAATTTGTAACTTTATCTGCGATTGAAGTTATTTTTAGTTCAAGCACACTAATTAAACAAATTTTTGTTTATGGGGATGGTACATGGTCAAGTTTATTAGCAGTAATTGTTCCCACACCTCAAGTACTACAACATTACAATTCAAAAGATAAAGAATTAAAACTTTTGATAAGAGATTCAATTCGAAAAATTGCAAGTGAACATAGATTAAAACCTTATGAAATACCAAGAGACTTTATTATAGAATCAGAACCATTCACTCAAAAAAATGGATTGCTATCAGATCACGGTAAACCTATTTGGCCTAAATTGAAATCGTATTACCAAGAAGATCTTAATAAATTATATGCAAAACTATCTATTAATGAGATAAATGAACTTAATAAAATTTATAAAAATAAAGATTCACAAAGCACCATTGAGACAGTAATTCAAATAGCTAGTAGCTTGCTTGGAGATATAGATAAAACAAATATTTCTGGCAATTTGAGCTTTAGAGATATTGGCGGAGATTCTCTTACTGCAGTAACTTTTTCTGTTACATTAGAAGAAGTTTTGGGAATGCGCATTCCAGTAGATAAAATTGTTAGTCCAGTTTTTACATTGAATGATATTGCAAATTATCTTGATTCTCAAAAAGACTCAACTAATACGAGACCTGATTTTACTTCAATACATGGCAGTACAGCTACAGCTGTATATGCGAATCAGTTAATGTTGAATAACTTTATAGATAAAACAATTCTTGAAAAAGCAACCCAATTAGAAATAGAAAATAAATTACCTCCAAAAAAAATATTGCTTACCGGCGCCAGTGGTTTTTTAGGACGTTTTTTGTGTTTAAAGTTATTAGAAGAATTAAGTACAAGGAATGGTAAACTGATTTGTATTGTGAGAGGAAAAAACGAAAAATCTGCTAGGCAACGGCTTTACAACTCTTTTGCATCATCTGATAAAAAATTATATGCTTATTTTAAATCACTTGCAGATAAATATTTAATAATATTAATAGGAGATATTTCAGAATCGAAACTTGGTTTAACCAATAAACAATGGGAAAATCTTGCTACGGATATTGATGCAATCTATCATATTGGGGCATTAGTTAATCATGTTTTATCTTATGAGAATATATTTGATGCAAATGTTTTAGGTACAGTAGAGCTAATAGAGCTAGCATTAACTAAACGTGTTAAGAAATTTATTTTTATGTCTAGTATAGCCGTTGCAGCCACTTCACATTTAGATGAGTACTCTGATATAAGAGTAAGCCTTCCCAATCAAAAAATAAATGCTGATTACGCAAGTGGTTATGCAATTAGTAAATGGGCTAGTGAGGTGTTGTTAAAAGAAGCTCATGAAAAATATTCTTTACCTGTTACCGTTTTTAGATCGAGTATGATACTTGCGCATAGTAAATATGATGAACAAATTAACATTAACGATATGTTTACACGGTTATTATTAAGTGTTGTAAAATCAAAAATAGCGCCTAGATCTTTTTATAAACAATCACTTAATATTAAACCTCACTATGATGGTTTACCTGTAGATTTTACGGTAACGGCCATTTTAGCTTTATCGAAAGATAATCATGACAATCATCTTACATATAATCTAGTCAATCCACATGATGATGGTATATCGCTTGATACCGTAGTGGATTGGGCTATTGAATCAGGAATTATTATTAATAAAGTTGAAAACTATAAAGATTGGATAAAACAATTTGAAAACTCAATGATTCATTTTTCTGAAAACCTGAAACAATATTCATATCTTCATCTACTATATGGTATTGAAGAGCCACAAGAAGTAATTGCAGGTTCGATTATACCTTCTGAAAGATTCAAAAGTGATATTAAGAAACATAATCTTGAAATACCACATATTACATTATCGTTAGTCAGAAAATATATTTCAGATTTAAAATTATTAGGATTTATTGAGGATAATAACAACTAATTTAAAATAATAAATTTAATTTTGGGTATTTACATGGATATGTAAATACCTCTTATGTAATTATTAGCACGTTTCAAATTCACACAAAATCTTAAATATAAAATTAAATTCCGGGCACAAAAAAAATCAAAATTTTTTCGAACTGTGATCTTCATCACGCTAGATATTAAAAGCAGGATTTGGTAAGTTGATGTCATTTTCTTTCAGTTTTTATAAGCCAAATCTTCTCTAATTCATAGGTTAGATCTAATAAAAATCATTTTTTGTTTTTTTAAAGTCTGAATAGTTATTTTTCATTTGTTGTTAAACAAAAGTATTTTTTCCATTTTTTAAAATCCTAATAATTTGTAATAAAGATCACAATTTCATAATGCACCTGTGCCTATACTACAGATAACTTTGGTAGTTGAAGTCACCAAACTTTGTTTAATATTAAGGAGATTGAAATGAAAAAATCTTTAAAAAAATGGATCAAACTGGGATTACTTTCCTCATTATGTTTGCCCATAAGTTCTGCTTTCGCAGATGATTATCAATTATCTGGTCAAAATACTCAAATCAAGATTAGCAATAGTGATGATAAAAAAAGTATTACTGTTTTTAAAATTATTAACCCCAAAAACAACGATTTAATTGATGTCAAAACATTATTTGAAATCACATTAGATTCCGGTCAGAAATTAACGGATAAAGATTTTAGTTTAGACAGTCTACAGCAAAAAGATAATAGTATTTATTTAAACTATAATGGCCATAATATGACCATTGAAACGGTTCTTAATTTACAAGACGACAAGCATTTTGCCAGCTACGAATTACAAATTACCCCTAAAAAAGATGCGCTTTCAATGACATCTATTTCATTGATGCCATTTCATTCTCAAGCCCCTTTTGTTTATGGTTCTGTGGTTAGCTCTCCAATAATTAGCGACACCTTTTTTATCATTCCTGAAAATCCATTAACCAATACTGTGGCTTACGAAGGTGGTGTTTCGCAAAAAATTCCTCAAGCAATCCCGCTACAAGCCAACCATACTCTAAGTTATAAAACTTATATTGGTACTTATGAAAATGGTCAGTTAAGACGTAATATAAATCAATTTATTAATAATGTTAGAGAGCGCCCTTACCAACCTTATCTACACTATAATTCGTGGCTAGATATTGGATTTTTCAACCCTTATACTGAAAAAGAAGCCCTATTACGTATTGATCAATATGGTCAAGAATTAGTGGAAAAACGTCATGTTAAACTAGATGGTTATCTGTTTGATGATGGATGGGATAACTTAAAGAGTAACTGGGGCTTTGGTGATAATTTTCCTGATGAGTTTAATAAGTTAAAGGTAGCATCAGAAAAATATCATGCCTCACTTGGTATTTGGTTATCACCATGGGGCGGATATAATAAACCACGTGATACTCGAGTCGCTAATGCTGCAACTTTTGGTTATGAGACAATGGACGGTAAATTAGCACTATCTGGTCCAAAGTATTATGCGAATTTCCATAAACGTATTTTAGAATTAATCAATAATCAAAATATTACCATGTTCAAACTTGATGGTACTGGTAATGCCGATAAAGTAATTAAAGGCAGTCAATTTACCAGTGATTTCGATGCTGCGATTCATTTAATTAAAGATATGCGTGAAGCTAATCATAATTTATATATTAATCTAACGACCGGTACTCAAGCGACACCTTCTTGGCTGTTTTATGCCGATTCAATTTGGCGTGGTGGCGATGATGTAAACTATTATGGTCCGGGTAGTAAAGTACAACAGTGGTTAACTTATCGTGATGCAGAAACTTACCGCTCAATAGTATTGAAAGGTCCATTATTTCCTTTAAATTCATTAATGTTACACGGTATTGTTTATGCTAAACAGGCTAAACATTTACAACAGGAAAGTGCTAATGATTTCGCCGATCAAGTTTGGAGTTATTTTGGTACCGGAACGCAATTACAAGAGTTGTATATCACACCGGAACTATTAAGTGCTCAAGATTGGGATACGCTTGCCGCTGCCGCACAATGGTCGAGAGATAATCAAAAGGTTTTATTTGACACTCATTGGATTGGAAAAGATCCTACAAAACTAGGCGTATATGGCTGGGCTGGTTGGACACCGGATAAATCCATTATCACATTACGCAATCCTTCAGATAAACAACAAGTTTATTACCTTGATTTACAGAATGATTTAGAGTTACCTGAAAATGCCGGTCAGACCTTCAAAATTAGCATTGATTATCATAGTCAATCTTATGCTCAAAAGCCGACATCAATTAAAAAATCAGCAATGATTACACTCGATCCTTTTGAAACAGTTATTATGTCTTTAACTCCGCAGTAATTTTAAATGATGCCTTATTTAATATAAATAAGGCATCAACACTTCGTTTTTTCAACAAGTATCCTGCAATACTTTTTCAATTATTTTAAACTTACCAATTAACAGTTTAATGTTAGATAAGTATTAAAATTTATATGAAAAACTTGCTTTAAAGTTGCGTGCTAAACCATAAGTATTTTCACCTAAATATAGTCGATAATCTTTGTTAAAGATATTATCAACGGCCAGTTTAACTTCAGCTTTTGGTAAAAATGTTGGCTGCCAGGTTGCAAATAAATTATGTAATGAATAACCTGATGAACGACCTAAACCATACGCGCCAAGATCAGCAAGTCCATCATGATTTCTATCTTCTGACCCTGTTCGATCTTGTTTTCTGACAAATTGAGCATTCCAACCTGCTCTTAAATTCCATTGAGGAATTTTAAAACCGGTAGTTAAAGTTGCTGTACGAGGTGAAATTGTCGCAACATAAGTTTTGTTATGCATCCATGGAGCTTGTGGCGCGGTGTCTCGCTCTCCTTTTTGAATGGAATAAGTTGCACTGGCAAACCAATATTTACTATCATAAAAAGTTTCTAGTTCAAATCCATTTACCACTAACTTTCCGGGCAGATTTCGATAATTAGATTGGCCAACCGGACACGATTTACCGGGTCCACAAATAGAGCCATTAAAACCACGAGTAACAAAAATTTCGTTAGTAACACGCTGTCTAAATAAAGTGCTTCGAACTTGTAATTTATCATCGTCTAACATTAGATTATTGAAATCGAGGATATTTCCCACTCGAATCGACAAATCACGCTCTTTTTTTAAATTGCGACTGGTTGCAGAGATTTTACCACTACCACCATTTTTAGGTGTGAATTGAACCTCATAAGTTTCATCAATAGTCGGTGCTTGCCATGCATAGCTGATATCACCGAAAAATCCGATATTTTCTGTCGCTTGCCAATATGAACCCAGTCTAGGTGTCCAACCGGCATAGGTAACAGGCGAATAATTGTGTCCATAACGAGGATCCGGATCATTATAAGCTGATGCATAATTTTTCTTACCGTGATTACGAACATAATCGTATCGAAGGCTTGGCGTTAAGACAAAATTGCTAATCGATAATTCATCTTGTAGATAAAAACTATAATTTTGTTGTTTTCCGGAAGGCATATAAGCAGGTTGGAAATAACCATGATTATAATTTGGTTTTTTCTCATAATTTTTGTAATACATCAACGTATCACGATCATGCAAATGCACTTGCGCACCAATTTTTAGAACATTATCAATTGGCCCTGTAGTAAAAATACTGTTATTTTCAAGCTCAACAGTTTTATCAGTGTAACTGACCCAACTCTCATTGCCCATGGTACCTAAAGAAGAAACCGGATTATATTTGGCCGGCCTCGTGTCATGTTGCTTTGTTTTTGAATATGTGGCACGTAAGGTAAAATCGACTAACGGATTATAAGTTGGTTGATAGTTCCATTTAAATTGCGCTGATTCATCTGTTTGATCACGTTTGACTAATTTTCTTAGCCAAGCTGCTTTATATCCATATTTTTTAATTTGAGCAGGCGTTGGCGGCGTCATCTTTTCGACATATTTTGCTGCCCATGGCTGCCATGAATCTCGTTTTGAGCGGATACCGGATATCGTGAACGTATGCTCTTCATTAGGTCTAAAATTTAATTTCCCCATATAGGTGTCCATATCATCTTCTGGAATACAAATCGAGAACCATCCGGTCTTTTAAAATTGCCACTATCGCGGTTAGTGTAGTAAAACAGTCCATCAAACATATCATCTTTTGTTCTACCGTAAACAGCAGTTGTTACCATATTTTGATGATTATTTGAATGGAAACTATATTTAACTAAAGCACCAACATATTTATCAGGATCGAGTAAATCAATCGCATCTTTAGTTTCCATAGTTACTACCCCACCAAATCCACCATTGCCAAATTTGACATCATGCGGGCCTTTATTCACTTCAATCCGTTTAAGCAATTCAGGTTCAACAAAAACCGAGCCTTGTTGGTATTTTTGGAAACCTTTTTGTGCACCATCAACAATAATTTTTACATCTTCTACTTTGCCAAATCCCCAAATATTTAACGTCTGTCCACCGGGTCTAACCGAACCGGCGGCGCTCACGCCTGGTAATGTATTGAGTAATTCAGCTACATTATCTGCTTGTTTTTGATCTATCAAACCTGATGTAAGTGTTGATCGCCCCGCAATAACGCTATTAATTTTTTTCAATTGATCTTGTGAGTTTGATCTTGCTATCACGGTAATAACATCATCGATATCTTCACTATTTACGTTACTTTTATTCCTTTTTGTCTGTAATTCTTGTTCATCTTTGTTTTCTGATGAAATATTCTCACCAGTTGAAGATTCTGCTTGAAGAGAAAAACTCATACAGAGTAACAGTATACTTATTTTCTTATATCCCATACTTAGTTCCTTTTAAAAAGCATAGTTATTAAATAAACACAACTAAATTAATATTACCCACATAAATAATAATGATAATCATTATCATATGAGAGTTAGGAAGTATAGGTTTTTTGGGTATAAATAAATAGCAAAATTTGAAATTAATTTATATCTTCGATAAATTTAAAAATACGCTGAACATAAAAAAGCCCTCTGTTTAACATGAGGGCGATATCTATTTTTTGGATTTTTAATCTGCTCCAATCTATTTATTGTCACAAATTTCATCAATTGATAACGTGGAAGGTATATTGCGATTATCGGTAAATTTGAAGCGAAATAAAAAACGAATATCATATAATCTTAATGCGTCAATCACATCTGGCTTATCACAAAATTGGTCACTAAGACCTTGTCGAATATTTTCTGAAAAATCGCTAATAGACATACTTTGACTATCTGTTGGCATATTATATTCAAAAATAACATAATTGAGATAAGAAAAAATATTAGCCACTTCATAGCCGCCTTCGACTTTAACCGGGAATTTTTCCTTAGGACCTAATAGTGAATTTTTAGCACTATCAGCTAACCCTTTTGTAATATTAGCAACAGGTGGTAATTGAGCACTATAAGCATAAGAAATGGTAAAAATCCAAGAAAACAATAATGCTAATCTCAAAAATCTTTTCATGGTATTATTCCTTTTGTTAATGAATTAAAAAAGTATAGAACCTAAAAAAACGAATAGACAGCAGTGCATTACTTTTTACGTTAGACCGTAAACCGATATATTTCTCAATTAATTTATTTTTTATTTGGGATATATTTTAACTTTTTTCAAATCAAATAGGCACTAAAAATCATCATTTCTAAATAACAATCCCTATTTACCCTTTTTGTTTATCATCATAATAAAAGTTTAGCTATACAACAGAAAATTTTTAAGTAATAAAGCTTATCTAAGTTATTTGGCGTTTAGATTTTAAGCAATATACTTTTTTATGATCTACAGCATATAACAAAATTTATTAATAAGGAAAAAAACTTACTAAACAGTAATTATTTTGGATTTCTTTTTTTTTACATTCTTTTTATTGAATCAGGCAACAAATACTGTATATTTATACATGGCATCAACAGATATAAAAATATTTGATGAATTTCGTGTTGTTTTTAGGAGAATTTTCTTGAATAAATATTGTGTAGTATTAGGGATTGTAGATAATTCAATCAAAAACTATTTACCTTTAGTTGATACACCGGTTAGAGCAGGATTTCCTTCACCGGCCGATGACTATTTGGAAACCAAGCTTGATTTGACACAGCATTTAGTCAAACATCCTAGCGCGACTTATTATATTAAAGCTGTAGGTGACTCAATGATTGATTATGGTATTTACAGTGGAGATCTATTAGTTGTTGACAGATCTTTAGAACCCAAAATAGACGATATAGTTGTTGCTGCTGTTGACGGTGAATTAACCTGTAAATGTTTAGGTATAATTGAAGAACAATACTACTTATTATCCGGCAATAAACAGTATCCCCCTATTTCGCTAACTGGTAAAGATGTCCACATTTGGGGAGTGGTAATACATACCATTCATTCGTTACGAAAACGAGGCCATTGATGATAGGATTAATTGACTGTAATAATTTTTATGCTTCGTGTGAACGTGTTTTTAACCCAAAATTAGAAGGAAAACCCATTGGTATCTTATCCAATAATGATGGATGTGTTATCGCTCGTTCTAATGAGCTCAAACCTTTAGTGCCAATGGGAATGCCAGCTTACAAAATTGAACCCAAAATTAGAAGAAAAATTAAATTATTGAGTTCTAATTATGAACTTTATGGTGATATGAGTGAGCGTGTATTTGATACAGTTCGTCATTATACTGCTGATATTGAACCCTACTCTATTGATGAAGCGTTTATTCAATTAACCGGATTTACAAATGTCACAACACATTGCAAAAACTTAAGAGCAGTTGTAAAACGTGATACAGGCATTCCGGTGAGTATCGGTATTGGTCATACCCATACTTTAGCAAAGTTAGCAAATCATATTGCTAAAAAACAACCCATTCATCAAGGCGTTTATTGTCTTCCTGATGATCCCAACTTACTGGATAATATATTAAAAACATTTCCTATTGATGAAATTTGGGGAGTTGGTAGGCGTATTGCTCAAAAATTGCAAAACCTAGGTATTACTACTGCGTTAGATCTTCGTCGTGCTAACTTAAAACAAATTAAGCAACAATTTTCAGTCGTACTTGAACGCACAATACTTGAACTAAATGGAATAAGCTGTATAGAATTGGATGATCTTTCTACCCCGAAAAAAAATATTATGACATCTCGTAGTTTTGGTCAATTAACTGGCGAATTATTTGATTTACAGGAAGCTATTCGTATTCATGCAAGCCGAGGGGCAGAAAAACTAAGGCAACAAAAATCAGTCGCAAATGCTGTACTTGTTTTTTTAAAAACAAACCACTTTCGTCAGGATTTAGCTCAATATAATCCATCGATAGTTGTACCGCTTAGTTCGCCAACTGACGATTCAAGATTAATTATTCGTGCAGCACAAAAAGGGTTACAAACAATTTATAAAAAGGGATTTATGTTTATGAAATCTGGCGTGATGTTACTTGATCTAAAGGCGAAAGATAACTATTGTCAGTCTGATTTATTTATTACTGAACAATCAATAACTTTACAACATAAGAATGATCAGTTAATGAAAACAATTGATCTGATAAATCAAAAAATGGGGAAAAATACCATTTCATTAGGTGGAACCAGAAAAGCAGCACCATGGCAAATCAAACGAGAGCTATTAAGTAAACGTTATACTACTCGTTGGAACGAATTACCATTAGTGAGATAATATTTTCCTAAACAATCTTAACATATTCTACAAATAACTCGATTATGGCAATGCGCCAAATAATTTGGGCTGATGTTTCTAGTTCACTATAGGCATTTTCAAATCATAAAGGTAAATCAGCATTTCATAATGGCGCAATAATAACAACAATACCGGATTGTTGGTTTACATTTATATCAACGCTTTTAGGATCCCATATTAACAATGGAGTTACGAAAACGTTTTAAAGCAAATAAAAAGAAAACTGTCCCAATTGCCAATAACCATGCAAAAGAAGTCCAAACGACATTTAGACCAGCTCCTCGATACAATATTGCCTGCCCTAATTCGACAAAATGAGTGGTAGGGGCAAACATCATAATATTTTGAACGATCTCAGGCATACTTTCTCTTGGTGTACTACCGCCAGATAACATTTGCAATGGCAGCAATATCAAAATAAGTAACATCGCAAATTGAGCTGTTGATTTAGCAACCGTTGCCATAAATATTCCAAGTGACGTTGTCACAAATAAATGCAGTGCCGCCCCGACAAGAAACAACGTAATCGAGCCAGCAATTGGTACATTAAGCCAACTGTGCACAACTAACAGCAAAGCTACCCATGTTGATATCAAGACGACTAACCCCATTGACCAAACTTTAGAGATCATGATTTCAAATGGCGTCACTGGCATGGAAAGAAGATGATCAATTGTGCCATGCTCTCGCTCTCGCATTAAAGCCGCACCGGTAAGAATAATCGATAACGTTGTGACAATATTGATAATTTCCATAACAGAACCGAACCAAGATCGGCTTAAATTGGGGTTAAAAGCTGTATGAACTTGAATATTAACAGGTAAATTAGTTGCTTGACTATAACGATTAACGTATTGTGTAACTTCACCAGTAATAATTTGAGTAATATAACCATTTCCAACAAAAGCCTGCCCCATTCTCGTTGCATCAATATTGAGTTGAATTTCAGGGCTTTGATTATTTAGCACATCACGTTGGAAATTAGGTGGGATATTTAACGCAAAAGTGTAACTATCAGTATCCATTCCACGATCCACTTCATCCATGGAATATAACTTAACAGGTTTGTTAAACATCGGTGGATAAAAAGCGGCAGTAATTTGTCTTGATAGTGGCGAATCATCTTCATCGACAACAGCTATTGAGGCGTGATGTAATGAATCTGATGTTGCGGTCGCGGCAATATAGATATCAAAGGTAAAACAATAAGCAATGAGCAACAGCATAATAGGATCACGTAGTAGTCCCCAAAGCTCTTTAATACCTAAACGATAAATATTAATTAAACTTTGCATAATATCTATCCATCCTGTTTTTTAAGAAGCAAAATACTGGCACCAAGCACAATTGGAATTGTGATGATTAAAGCCAAAATAGAATGGTGCAAATCAATAAGCCCTAGTGCTTTGTTAAATACGCCTCTGGCAATAATTAACATATGCGTGGTTGGATAAACTTCACCAATATAACGACCACTTCCTTCTAAAGAAGCAACCGGGTTAAGTAATCCTGAAAATTGAATTGCTGGTAACATTGTGCCTACACAGGTCAAAAAGATAACGGCGATTTGGCTACGAGTGACGGTTGAAGCAAGTAAGCCTAGTCCTGTTGAAATGATACAATATGCAAAAGCCGCAAGGCATAAAGTAAAGAGACTTCCTTTTATCGGCACACCAAAAATAGTGATAGCCATAAAAAGTAGTAACAGAAAACTCAACATCGAAATGATAATGTATGGTACCTGTTTACCTAATAAAAACTCTGCTCTTGTCACTGGCGTCACGTAGAGATTAATAATAGATCCCATCTCTTTTTCACGAACAACAGATAATGCTGCAAGCATTGAAGGGATCATAAGAAGTAATATAGGAATAACGGCTGGCACCATTGATTGCAAACTTTTGATATCCGGATTATAACGATATCGAGTTTCAATATTGGCCAAACTAGTTGAATCACTTCCGGTGGTTTCTTTCACTTTTTGGCTTAACCACGCAAGATGCATGCCTTGAACATAACCTTTAATCGTTTCAGCTCGTAGTGGCATAGCGCCGTCAATCCATACAGCAATATCAACCGGATCACCACGTTGTATATCTCGTCCAAAATTAGGGGGAATTTCGATCGCCAGCGCAATATCATTACTACGTAATCGTGCATCCATGTCGTCATAATTAGTCAGCGGTGGCCTTTCAATAAAATATCGCTTAGAACCCGATAAGTTAAGCGTGTAATTTTGGCTAACCACTGTTTGATCACGATCAAGAACAGCAAAACGTAGATCTTCAACATCCATTGTAATACCGTACCCCATGACTAACATTAAGATAGCCGAACCTAACAAAGCCAATAGAGCTCGTAAGGGATCGCGCGATAATTCAAGCGTTTCTCGCCATAAACACCCAATCATCCGTGTTAAACTAAAGCCACTAAAATGCGGGTTTTGCGTTTTTTGTATTTGATTTTCTGGCGAAGATTTCTCGGCTGTGGTTGAATTTTCTTCAGTATGATTATCGTCTGCGCCTGCATCGATTAAGTAGTTTATAAAAGCTTCTTCTAGCGTTTTTGCCCCTTTAGCAGCAATAATATTATCTGGCGTATCACTGGCTAGCACTTTACCGGCATGCATTAATGAGATGCGATCACATCTTGCTGCTTCATTCATAAAGTGTGTCGTTATAAAAACGGTAACTTTATCTTTGCGAGAAAGTTCAATGATCAAACGCCAAAAGTCATCACGTGCGATAGGGTCAACACCGGAAGTGGGCTCGTCAAGGATAAGAATTTCTGGATTATGCACTACCGCAACGGCTAAAGATAATCGCTGCTTGACACCTAAAGGCAAACTATCGGGTAGATATTGCGCTTCTTGCACTAAACCAAAACGTTTGAGTAGTTCTTGTACGCGTGCAGGAATTTTACTTTCATTGATACCGTACAAGCGAGCATGTAAAACCAGGTTTTGCTCGACAGTTAATTCGCTGTATAAAGAAAAAGCTTGCGACATATAGCCAAGATGTCGTCTGACATTAATATCACTGGCATCTACAGGTTTACCAAATAACCATGCTTCACCCGATGAAATGGGCAATAACCCGGTCAGCATTTTCATTGTCGTTGATTTTCCACAACCATTTGAGCCTAAAAAACCAAATATCTCACCTTGCTTAATAGAAAAATTAACGTGATCTACAGCTATAAAATCGCCAAATTGTTTAGTCAATCCTTTAGCTTCAATAGCTATTTGCAAATCTTTATTTAGATCTAATGGTGGAATTTCAACCGCTTGATAACCTTGTCTGGCACTTTCAGGCATTAGCTGAATAAACGCATCATCTAAATTATCTTTACCGGTTTTAGCTAATAATGATTTAGGCGTGCCGGTTTCTAAGATTTTTCCCCCATACATAGCAACCAACCAATCAAAGTTTTGTGCTTCATCCATATAAGCCGTTGCAACAATGACACTCATCTGTGGTCTTTGTTTACGAATTTTATTGATTAATTGCCAAAATTGCGCTCTTGAAAGTGGATCAACACCGGTGGTTGGCTCATCTAAAATTAACAAATCCGGATCGTGAATTAAAGCAGAGCATAAACTGACTTTTTGCTTCATACCGCCAGATAAACGGCCAGCAGGTCTTGATAAAAAAGGATATAATCCGGTACTTCGTGTTAACTCATCAATACGACGGCGTCGCTCTGCTGCATCATTACCAAATAAACGGGCAAAAAATTGAAGATTTTCTTCAACAGATAAGGTGGGGTAAAGATTTTTTCCAAGCCCTTGTGGCATGTAGGCGATACGAGTACAAACCGATTTACGATGGTCTTTGTCACGCATATCACCTTCTAAAACATAGACTAATCCTTCTTGAATAACGTGAGCACCTGCAATGAGTGAAAGTAAGCTAGATTTACCAACACCATCAGGACCAATTAATCCAACCATGCATCGAGGTGGAATAGCTAAATTAATATTGGATAACGCACAGTTTTTCTTATAATGCAAACTAACATCGCTGATTTTGACGACAGCATCATCTTCGGAGCTAGTTTCTGCGGAGTTCACTAAATCCTGTTTGTCTGATTCTGACATAAGCTATCTCCAATTATTTTGTTGGACATTTAGCAATATCAGATAAGCCGGCTGGCCATTCAGTTTTAGGATCAAGTCGAACCCAAGCAACGCCAGGTAATCCTGTTTTAACATGAGTGATATAACATCTCAATAATTCCGGACTTAATTGGGCTTTTACTCTAAACATCAATTTTTGACGCTCATCTTTGGTTTCCACTGTTTTCGGAGTAAATTGAGCGACGCTAGAAACAAAAGAGATTTTGGCTGAGATTGGTTTTTCAGGTAGCGCATCAAGTACCAGTCTTACCTCATCACCAATGGCTACTTTCCCGGCTATTGTTTCAGGTAAAAAGAAGGTTAAATAAACATCAGATAAATTAACTAAATTTAAGACTTTACCTCCAGAAGGTAAAACTTCCCCTAATTGAGCGATACGGTATTGGATACGTCCATCAACAGGCGCAGTTAAAGTACTATCATCAATGTCTGCTTGAATTTGTCTTATACTCGCTTGAGCAACTTGGATAGCAGATTGAGCGCTTTGTAATTCAGCTTTAGCAACGTCAATTGCTGCATCGGCAGCAACTACTTTGGATTTTGCCGAATCTAGGGTAGCTTTGGCACTGTTTACTTTCGCCGTATCATCATCTAATTGCTGTATGGATAATGCCCCTTTTTGGGAAAGGGTTTTTGTTCGTTGAAGATGTTTTTCGGCGATATCTAAATCACTGGCATATTGATTAACTACTGCTGATGCGACTGCTTTATCACTGATTTTAATGGCGACTTGAGCTTTCGCACTAGTTTCATTGCTGACTGCTTGCAAAAGCTGCGCTTGAGCCTCATTCAATTGTGCTTGCAAAGTATCAGTTTGCATCACAACAAGCGCTTGGCCTGCTTTAACAAAATCGCCTTCATCGACATTAATTTTTTCAATTCTTCCGGCTAATTTAGTTGAAATATTAATTTCAGTTGCTTCAATACGCCCATTTCCATTGGTAAAATCGGCGCCATAACCTTCAGGCTTAAATTGTTGCCATAAAATAAAACTAATAGCAATAATAACAAGTACAATAATAATCCATTTTTTGCTTATTTTTTTCATAACCAATACCTTGTTTTAAACTGATTAATTTTTAATATCAAGCTTAACGAAAGAATTAATCGTTATATGCTATTTGTCCATAATTTGTTAAATAATAGCAAATGTTTATTATAAATTAAATCAAGACATGAAATAAGCGCAATAAAAGCTAATTTTAGCTAAGCGATTAAACTCTATCGGTTAGTTATAGGCAAATAATGAAGTAAATGCTATGCTTAGAAAATTCTAAATGGATCTATTGTATATTTTTATTTAAAGGTGAATTTCATGGCTTTACCCTCTTTTTTAACGCTTTATAACGAATTAATCTCAACACCGACAATTAGTAATGTTTCTAATGAAAAATTAGATTATTCCAATAAACCTTTAATCGACAAATTAGCAACATGGTTTGAAGAGTTAGGCTTTACAATTGAAATTCAGCCCGTTCCTAATACGCGCCAAAAATTCAATATGTTAGCAACCTACTCCAACAGTGATAATAAAACACAAGGTGGATTATTATTAAGTGGACATAGTGATACTGTTCCGTTTGATGACGGTCAATGGACTAAAGACCCTTTTAAATTAACTGAAGAAGACAATAAATTGTATGGTTTAGGTACAGCCGATATGAAAGGCTTTTTTGCTTTTATCTTAGATGCGCTACGCGATATTGATCTAAAAAAATTAACTAAACCAATATATGTTCTTGCTACTGCCGATGAAGAAACATCCATGGCCGGTGCATCATTTTTTGCCAGAAATACCCAACTTCTACCCGACTGTACCATAATCGGCGAACCGACTTCATTAATTCCGATACGAGCACATAAAGGATTTATCTCTAACTCGATAAAAGTAATTGGTAAATCGGGACATTCAAGTGATCCCGATAAAGGAATTAATGCTATTGAGGTAATGCATTTAGTCATTGAACGTTTATTAATCCTTAAACAAAAATTCAAAGAGCAATATCATAATGACGGGTTTAGCGTGCCCTATCCAACGCTTAATTTGGGTGTTATTCATGGTGGAGATGCGGCTAACCGTATATGTGGATGCTGTGAACTTATTATTGATATTCGTGTTTTACCAAATAATGATGTTGATTCGTTATATAACGCACTTTGTGAAGCGCTAAAACCAGTTATGGAACAATACCCAAATCGGGTTGCTATTGAGTACGAAGTTTCACCAATTCCCGGCTATGAATGTAAAAAAGATCATCCGGCTCTACAGCATATTGAAAAACTGGTTGGTCACACTGCGCAAACTGTCAATTACAGTACCGAAGCACCTTACTTAAATCAAATTTCACCAACCATTGTGCTCGGTCCAGGGTCAATTGAACAAGCACACCAACCAGATGAATTTATTTCAATGGACTTTTTGAAACCAACAAAAATGACACTTGAAAGATTGATTAAAGATTTTTGCCTTTAATTAGCCGAATCTAAGTAAAAGAAATTAAATATTGAATGAAGCAAAATCTATAGCTATTTCACTGTTATTAAATATGCTTTTTGCTTCGTTCACTAATTTTTCATTTTTCTCCAAACTATATCTAGGGCTAATATGTGTCATAATCAGTCGTTTAGCATTGGCTTGCTTAGCAATCGTTGCTGCATGAATAGTGGTAGAATGCCCTCGCTCAAGTGCTTTTTCTTCAAGTGCATGTTCTTGCGTTGCCTCATGAACTAATAGATCTACTTCTTTTGCTAATTCAATCGAGGCATCACAAGGGATAGTATCGCCTAAAATAGCAATCTTTTTCCCGCTCCTCACTTCATCCAGATAGTCAAAACCATTAATCACTCGACCGTCATTAAGCGTTACACTCTGCCCCGCTTTCAAAAGTGAATAAAGTGGGCCAATATCAATATTATCTGCTCTTAATTTATCGATGTTTAATCTGGCCGGCAAATCTTTTTCGATAATTCGATAACCAAAACTTGGCACTCGATGCTGCAATAATTTTGCTTCGACAAAAAACTTATTATCATCGAAAACCAGACAATCATGCTCTAATTCAATAATATTAAGCGGATAAGATAGCCATGAATAACTCAAGTCAATAACTATTTGAATAAATTGCTTAATTCCTTTAGGTCCAACTAACGTTAAAGCAGATTGGTGTTGCATTAAAGAACGGCTGGTAAGTACCCCAGGTAAACCAAACAGGTGATCGCCATGTAGATGAGTAAGAAAAATAACTTCAAGTTTTGAAAGGCTTAATTTAGCTTTTAACATTTGCATTTGTGTTCCTTCACCGCAATCAAAAAGCCATAATTTTCCTCTCTCTTCCCGCAGATCTAACACAATACTACTGACATTACGTTCTTGTGTCGGCGACCCTGCACTGGTTCCCAAAAAAGTTAATTTCATAATGTTTTAGATATTTTTGCGTTCAATAGTTTGTTCGCCCCAAAATAGTTTATCTGCTTTGGTTTTCGAAAATGCTAGTGGTAAAACCTCATCACTGCCTTCCGACCAAATCTGTTCAGCCAATTTTTCATCATAGTTTGCTAACTCAAAAATAGCCTCTGCAATTTCAATAGAAGTTTCGCGAATACTTGCCCAAGAACGAATATCATGTATTTCTTTTTTGGTAGAATTCATATTAAGACTCCTTATTTGATTAGATTAAGTGTAAAATAACCCCAATTCATCCAAATTACAATAGGGCAATAGCTTTATGTTAACGATCATCTCACCTGCAAAAACGCTTGACTATCAAAGTCCATTAATCACTTCTGATTATTCTAAACCACAATTTATGCCAGAAACTCAACAATTGGTTGAAGTGTGTAAAAAACTTTCAGCTAATGAATTAGCTAAATTAATGTCCATCAGTCCTAAGTTGGCTGAAGTGAATTATCAACGATTTCAAGATTGGCATGCTAATTTCACCCCTGATAATGCCAGACAAGCGATATTAGCATTCAAAGGCGATGTTTACGAAGGTCTTCATGTCGAAGATTTTACGGATAAAGATTTGAGTTTTGCTCAATCCCATTTAAGAATATTATCAGGGCTTTATGGTGTATTAAGACCCCTTGATCTGATCCAACCTTATCGATTGGAAATGGGCATAAGATTAAAAAATGATCATAATTCTAATCTTTATCAGTTCTGGGGTGATAAGTTAACTGATTATCTTAACAAGGAACTTGCTCAATCAGCCAATCCAACTTTGATCAATTTAGCGTCTAACGAGTACTTTAAGGCAATAAAAGCAAAACAACTCAAAGCAAGCATCATCCAGCCTGTATTTTTAGATAAAAGCAAAGGCGAATTTAAAGTTATCAGTTTTTATGCTAAAAAAGCCCGTGGGTTAATGAGCCGATTTATTATCAAAAATAATATTAATCAAAGTAATGATATTAAAAGTTTTAATTTAGAAGGTTATCAGTTTGATTCAAAACGTTCAACTGAATTAGAATGGTTCTTTATTCGAAACCATGCATAACACGATAGACAAAGATAGATGGAATTTCTCACAACATTAGGACAACAGTTTTTAGCGACTTTGCCCCTATTTGTCCTGATCTTATTAGGATACTTAGCGATTAAAATTGGGCGTTGGCAAAAAACAGTAACCGATAGTTTAACTAAATTTACTTTTTATATTGCTTTTCCAATTATGCTCTTTCAAATTATGAGCCATTTTTCTGAGCATTCGCAAATCGATATTAAATTGTTGTTGGTCTTTTTTGGAAGTTCCTTTATTGTTTTTGCATTGGGCTGCATCATTGCTTCGAAATGCTTTAAATTAAATGGAACTCAAAGCACTATGTTTGCAATGGGCGGTATTTACACAAACACCGTCTTTGTCGGTATACCGATAATTAAAATGTTGTTAGGCGATAACGCCATTCCAATTGTTGCCATAATTGTTATTTTCAATGCACTGATACTTTGGACACTTGCCACAGTTTGCATTGAGTTTGTTCAAATGGGGAAACTTTCAACTAAAGGTTTTGTTAAAGCCTTTAAAAATGTCTCAAAAAACCCAATTATTTTAGGTATTTTTGTAGGAATTGTAGTCAACTTTACCGGCATACCATTACCTCAATTTATTGATAAATCAGCCAAAATGGTTAGTGATATGACTGCGCCATTGTCATTGATTGTATTAGGAATGGGACTGGCAGAATATAAAATTCGGGATGAATTATTGCTTACCGGCTCTATTTGTATATTAAAATTAGCCATATTACCGATTGTTACTTATATTTTAGCTAAGATAATCGGTTTGCCAACACTAGAGCTGCAAGTCGTTGTTTTATTAAGCTCAGTATCGATAGCTATAAATTGTTATATGATGGCTCGACAATTTGAAGTACTTCAAGGACCTATTGCGTCGAGTTTGCTAATTTCAACGGCATTGTCGTCTATCACAACACCGTTGATTTTATCGATTATGATGCAACTACCTTTTACTTAATTAACCCTTGCTAGCATTACTTTTCACTTTGTAGTGTAATTTTAATGCTAAAACGATGACTGCACTACCAATTAAAAACCGCACCCAATCAATAGATTGATGACTAACAATAACATTAACTAAAATGCCTGACGGGATAACGACATTATTCATAATAGCTAACGTACCCGAATCAACCTTTGTCGCCCCATAATTCCATAAAAAATAGCACAACCCTGATGCAATTACGCCTAGCCAGACAATGACTATCCATTGTATATTGGTTGTGGGTAATTTGGATGAATCACCAAATAACCACCACCCTAAACTTGCGACAATTACCGCACCAAGGTAAACCCAAGCAAATGCTTGATGTTGCGGTAAAGGGTAGAGTTCCATAATGCGTTTATAACCAGCCTGCCCCAAAGCAAAGACAATATTTGCGCCTTGAACAAGTAAAAATCCAATAATAAAATCCTGGCTAATATGATCATAGCGAATAATGGCTGCACCAATGACAGCTAGAACAGCGGTAAGTAGATAATTTACTCTGAGACGATGTCCTTGCAATAAATCATAAATGACAGTCACATAAATTGGCGTAAAAATTGTAAATAATAAAACTTCCGGCACGGATATGTATTGAAAAGAGTTATAATAAAAAAAGTACATAATCCCTAATTGACACGCCCCTACTCCCATTAATAACAGCATTTGCTTAAGGCAAATGTTGCCAAAACGTAAAAAAGGAATAAAAGTAACAAAAGCCAATAACACTCGAATCACAACAGCAAACCAAGTATCCACCTGCCCACTTATATAAATCGCAATTAAACTAAATGAAAATGACCAAACAATGGTCACGAAAATAAGATAAGACATAATTGATAACAATAAAGAATGATAAATGGGCTGCATCGTATCAATTCATCTTACACTTGTAAACATTATGGGATTTGAATTGTGTACAACAGATAAAATAATAATGAAAATATTTACTGATTGCTTTTATAAAGAACAATAATTTCTGATATATTGGATTATAAATCCGACGAATAAGTCATATTACCTAAACTTTGCTAAACAAATAGCAATTTTTAAAACAATCATCTTCAAAAACAATCATCCTCAAAAAAGTTCAATTGTGGCATAATGTGCGCCAAATTATATTTTTGCGACTTTGCTAAAAAGTTTTTGATAACTTTTACGAACAAGCGCATGTTAAAGAGAGTAAATATTTGTGTTAAGTACAAACAACATCACCATGCAATTTGGTAGTAAACCGCTATTTGAAAATATTTCAGTTAAGTTTGGTAACGGAAACCGTTACGGGCTGATTGGAGCAAATGGGAGCGGTAAATCGACTTTTATGAAAATCATTGGCGGCGATTTAGTTCCAACATCCGGGAATGTTGCTTTAGATCCTCATGAAAGATTAGGTAAATTACGCCAAGATCAGTTCGCCTTTGAAGAGTTTACAGTGCTCGATACGGTTATCATGGGACATACTCAACTATGGCACATTAAGCAGGAGCGTGACCGTATCTATTCATTACCTGAAATGAGTGAAGAGGATGGGTTTAAAGTTGCCGATTTAGAAACACAGTATGCAGAAATGGATGGTTATAGTGCTGAGGCTCGAGCTGGAGAACTTTTACTTGGGGTGGGTATTCCGGTTGAACAACATCATGGACTTATGAGCGAAATTGCACCCGGCTGGAAATTACGTGTGCTTTTAGCTCAAGCACTTTTTTCAAATCCGGATATTTTACTTCTTGATGAACCAACCAATAACTTAGATATTGATACTATTCGTTGGTTAGAAGAGACATTAAATGAACGTGAAAGTACCATGATCATTATTTCGCATGATCGCCATTTTCTAAATATGGTTTGTACTCATATGGCGGATATGGACTACGGTGAACTTCGTATTTATCCGGGCAATTATGATGATTACATGACAGCGTCAACCCAAGCTCGAGAAAGACTATTAGCTGACAACGCTAAGAAAAAAGCGCAAATTAGTGAATTACAATCATTTGTTAGTCGTTTTAGTGCCAACGCTTCAAAATCTAAGCAAGCAACATCACGAGCAAGACAGATTGAAAAAATCAAACTCGAAGAAGTCAAAGCATCGAGTCGGCAAAATCCATTTATTCGTTTTGAACAGGATAAAAAACTTTTCCGTAATGCTTTGGTAGTGGAAAACCTTACCAAAGGTTTTGATAATGGCCCGTTATTTAAAAACTTAAATCTCATGGTTGAAGTGGGTGAAAAAGTCGCAATTTTGGGTACTAACGGGATAGGTAAATCAACATTATTAAAAACATTAATGGGGGAGATTATCCCTGAACAAGGCGATATAAAGTGGTCGGAAAATGCCAATATTGGCTATTATGCCCAAGATCATGAATATGAGTTTGAAGAAGATTTAACTGTATTTGACTGGATGAGTCAGTGGAAACAACCCAACGATGATGAGCAAGCCGTTCGCAGTATTTTGGGCCGACTACTGTTTTCTCAAGACGATATTAAAAAACAAGTTAAAGTGCTTTCCGGTGGTGAAAAAGGCCGTATGCTATTTGGTAAATTGATGATGCAACGTCCAAATATCATTGTCATGGACGAACCAACAAATCATTTGGATATGGAATCGATCGAATCATTAAATATGGCATTAGAGCTATATCAAGGAACTTTATTTTTTGTGTCGCACGACCGTGAATTTGTTAGCTCATTAGCAACTCGTATTGTTGAAATAACGCCGGAAAAAGTGATTGATTATACCGGTAATTATGAAGATTACTTGCGCAGCCAAGGGATCGAATAAAGATATCGTCTGATTAATAAAATAGCCACATCTGTGGCTATTTTTTTAGGTTAATTATGTTTAGATAAATTAAAACTCTAACTCATCCCACCAAATATCTATTAATGGACTGGTTTTAACATTTTTAAGCCCATGGCTTTCAAGCCATTTTGTGACAACGTCACGATTTTCTTCGGTACAATTACCCAATTTTTGAGTACAAATGATGCCTTTCCAATTTAAATATCCACTACCTTCGTAAGCCAAACCGTTTGCTTGTATCGCTTCAATGATAAATTGATCGACAACGTTATCAATAGTTTCTTCGCTAGTGCCTTCGTCAAATGTCCAACTGACAGTAAAACCTAGCTCTTTAAACTCTTCAATATGTAATTTTTTTCTTAAACGACGACTGCGATTAACCTTAGCCATAATGATATCCTTCTACTTTAGATAATTTAGTTAGTTTTAGAATATGTATGATGACTAGATTGCTTCATACTATTCTGGTTATTTTTAGAAGTTCGTGTTTGACTAACACGTCTTCTTTTTGCCGGAACCTGTTTGACTGTCGCTTTTTTTACTGATTCGGCTTTAATTCGAGGATCAACTTCAAATCCTTGAGTAAAAATTTCCGGGATTGTTTTTTTAATCAATTTCTCAATTGATTTTAATTGAGGAAGCTCATCAATACAAACTAATGATATTGCCTGCCCCTGATTTAGTGCCCGCCCTGTTCTACCAATACGATGTACATAATCTTCTGCTACTTGTGGCAATTCATAATTGACTACATGAGGCAATAGTTCAATATCCAACCCTCTCGCAGCTATATCGGTAGCAACGAGTGCTCGTATTTGTCCCGATTTAAAGTCCGCTAAGGCTTTGGTTCTTGCCCCTTGACTTTTATTACCATGAATCGCAGAAGCTTTAATACCATCTTTAGTTAACTGTTCAGCAAGATGATTAGCTCCATATTTAGTACGCGTAAAAATTAACACCTGCTGCCATTGGTTTTTACCAATCAAATAAGAAAGAAGTTCACGTTTACGCCGTTTATCAACCCGATGAATATATTGAGTAATTTGCTCAGATGCACTATTAGTTTTTGCTACAGCGATCGATTCGGGCGAATGTAAAATTGTATTTGCTAATGATTTAATTTCATCTGAAAATGTCGCTGAAAACAGTAAGTTTTGGCGCTTTTTGGGTAATTTTGCAATCACTCGTCGAATATCATGAATAAAGCCCATATCAAGCATTCGATCAGCTTCATCCAGTACTAACGTTTTAACAGTTGAAAGGTCAACCGCATTTTGTTGAACCAAATCAAGCAAGCGCCCAGGAGTGGCAATTAAAATATCAACTCCGCCTCGAAGTTTCATCATTTGTGGATTAATACTTACCCCACCAAATACCACCAACGAACGCACTGCTAAATAGCGGCTATAATCACGAATATTTTCGCCAATTTGCGCAGCAAGTTCCCGTGTTGGCGCTAAGATCAAGGCATACAACGGGCGTTTACCTTTTCTACCAGTCGTTCTTTGAGGTGCATTATTTTGTTGCTCAACTAACTTTTGTAAAATAGGTAATGCAAAGCCGGCTGTCTTACCTGTTCCTGTTTGTGCGCTAGCCATAAGATCATTACCTGATAAGATAACTGGAATGGCTTTTTGTTGGATTGGAGTGGGATGGTTATAGTTTTGTTCTTTTACTGCTTTTAAAATCTCGACACTTAAGCCAAGAGAGTCAAATGACATGAAATGATTCCTAAATAAACGAAAATTGAATTATCGAAAATTATTATAAAACAATTCGACTATAATTGTTTGATTATTTACCGATACTGAATCAAAACATTGTGTATCAAACAATAACAGTCGAAAAGATAAGACTATTTTTTGTAACGATTACTTCGCTTTAACTCAATAAATAGCAATTTATAAAAAATGAACACCCTGATTTTTAAAATGTTTTTGATAAAAAACCACCCAAATGATATTTATTATCATTTCCATTTATGCTACTATCTCGCCCCCAATTGTAATTGATTAATGGACTATGTATGCTTTTTAATTTCAGCCGTACAAAAAAAATACTAATAGCGTTAATTTTAACGACCGTTAGTATTAACTGCTTTGCTAAAGATGATATCACTTTTGCAAACTTTCGTGATATTCGTGATTTAAACCCTCATCTCTACTCTGGTGAAATGTGGGCACAAAACATGCTTTATGAATCTTTAGTACACTACAATGAAGATGGTACATTCTCGCCTTGGTTAGCTGAGAGTTGGACAATTACCAATCAAGGTAAAACCTATACTTTTAAATTGAGACAAGATGTCACCTTTAGTGATGGTGCAAAATTCGATGCACATAGCGCAAAACTTAATTGGGATGCTGTACTATCGAATAAAGTTCGTCATACATGGCTTGAAATGGTGCGTTTAATTACCGATATAAAAGCAATAGATGATTATACGTTGCAGGTGAATCTATCCGAACCTTATTATCCATTTTTGATTGAAATTGCAGTGACACGCCCTATGCGTTTTATTTCCCCAAATTCAATGAAAAACGGTGAAACCAAAGATGGAGTTAATGCTTATATCGGAACTGGTCCTTATGTATTAACTGATCATAAAAAAGATCAGTATGCCATATTTACGGCTAATCCGACTTATTGGGGCAATAAACCGCAAATCAAAAAAGTCACCATGAAAGTTATTGCTGATAATCAGAGTCGCTTAATGGCACTGGAAAAAGGTGAAATTGATCTCATTTATGGTAAAAACATGGTTGATGCAGATTCTTATGAGCGGTTTTCCAAAATGGATAAGTTTCAGACACTAATGTCTAAGCCTGTTTCAAGCCGTATAGTTTTAATGAATACCACAAGACCGGCTTTAAGTGATATCCATGTAAGACAAGCTATTGAGCATATCATCAGTAAAAAAGATATATCAGAAGGTATATTTAACAATAGTGAAGCGCCAGCTGATACCTTAATGGCAACAAATATACCTTATGCCAATCTAGGGCTGAAACCGTATGAGTATAATCCTAAATTAGCTGAACAATTACTTGATCAGGCTGGTTGGGTTAAGGCAAACGGTGAAAATTACCGTCAAAAAGATGGCAAACCTTTTGAAATTACCCTTTACTATGATAGTAATACTGCGTCACAAAAAACCATTGCACAATACATGCAAGACGAATTTGAGCAAGTTGGATTAAAGCTCAATATTCATGGCGAGGAAGAACAAGGCTATCGTGATCGTCAAAAAGCCGGCGATTTTGATATGGTGTTTGATATCTCATGGGGAATGCCTTATGACCCTCAATCATTCCTATCTGGCATGAAACTTCCGGTTTATGGCGACTATATGGCACAACAAGGATTAAAAGAAAAACCTCAAATCGATGCCAGTATTAGTAAAGCGCTAATTTCGACTGATGAGCAAGAACGTCAAAACTTGTATCGTTATGTACTGCAAACCCTGCATGATCAAGCGGTTTATATCCCACTAACTTATGAACGAAATCGTGCTATTGCAGTAAAATCATTAAAAGGGATCGAATTTGCACCTTCTCAGTTTGATATACCATTTGAAAAAATGCACTATTAATCTACTGGTTTTATTGATCAATTAGCATGTTAAGTTATATCTTAAAACGTTTAATAATGATGATACCAATTTTATTTGGTATCTCATTTATCGCTTTTTTACTTATCAATTTAGCGCCTTCCGATCCTGCTGAAGTTGCTTTGCGTCTTAATGAAATCATGCCAACACCGGATGCTATTGAAAGTATGCGAGAGGAACTCGGATTAAATAAACCTTTTTGGAGTCGTTACTTTACCTGGCTATATAACGTCTTTCACCTTGATTTTGGGCGTTCGTTTATACATCGTGACAGATTAGTTTGGGATGAAATGTTACGTAGCCTAGTTCCAACAGTTGTTTTAGCCATTTCGTCTTTTATCTTTACATTGATTGTAAGTGTTATTTTAGGCGTATTATGTGCTATTTTCGCCAATTCGGTATTCGATCATATTGTACGGATAATCATATTTTTAGGTACCGCTATGCCAAGTTATTGGCTTGGTCTGCTTTTTATATGGTTGTTTGCCAATTATTTAGATCTTTTACCCACTAACGGCTATGGCACATGGCAAAATTTAATTTTGCCAACTTTAACATTATCTTTCGTTTATATCTCAACCTACGTCCGATTTATTCGTAATAATATGCTCGAAAATATGCATAACTACAGCGTATTTTATGCACGTAGCCGAGGCTTAAAAGAACGCTCAATTATTTTAAAACATGTCTTAGTTAATTCATTACATACCACCATAACGGCATTAGGTATGACAATTCCCCAATTAATAGCGGGATCTTTTGTTGTGGAATATATTTTTTCATGGCCAGGGCTTGGACGTTTGTGTATTGCAGCCATTATGAATCGAGATTATCCGGTTATCCAAGCTTATATTTTAATTATGTCGATTTTATTTGTGGTGTGTAATTTCATTGTTGATGTCGTTCATCAATTGCTCGATCCTCGTTTACGAGATAGTGGTGGTATCAGATGATTATACTAAAGCAACTTATCAAAAATAAAACGGCTTTGTGTTGTATCGTTTTGATTACTTTAATCATTATTCTTGGGATTTTAGCACCCTATATTGCCCCATTTGATCCGAATAAAGTTCGTATAGTGCGTAAATATGCTAGCATGTCTGGCGAACATTGGCTGGGCTGTGACCATTTAGGACGAGACATTTTTTCTCGTTTACTTTATGGTATCCGCTCTACCCTATTTTTATCACTGCTTACGATGATAATCACCATTGTCATTGGTACCGTTATTGGTCTGATTTCAGGTTATCAACGTGGTAAGCTTGATGAATGCATTATGCGCCTTTGTGATGTTATGCTGTCTTTTCCTAGTCAAGTGATGATTCTGGCCATAGTTGGGGTGCTAGGTGTTGGAATTGAAAATGTTATTATTGCTAATATTGTCGTTAAATGGGCTTGGTATAGCCGCATGATACGAAGTTCGGTAATCAAACACAGTCGAAAAAATTATATTCTTTTTTCACGAGCCATTGGCGCATCCAATACCTTCATCATACGCTGTCATTTATTGCCAAATATTATGTCTGAATTGGTGGTATTAGCAACTTTAGATACTGGTTGGGTTATTTTAAATATTTCGGCGTTATCGTTCATCGGATTGGGGGTTCAAGCCCCTACGGCTGAATGGGGGCTTATGTTGAGCGAGGCAAAAAATGTGATGATCCAACACCCAATGCAAATGGTTTTTCCCGGAATAGCTATTTTAATTGTGGTGGCAGCCTTTAATATGTTAGGCGACTGTTTGAGAGATATTCTCGATCCAAAGGACAAATCAAATGAGTCATAAATTACTTGAGATCAAGGATCTTAACGTAACACTTAGTAATGGCAAAACACTATTAGATAATCTATCTTTTAGTATAGACCATTATCAATGCATGGGTATTGTGGGTGAAAGTGGAAGCGGTAAAAGCTTAACATGTAAAGCAATTATGGGCTTGCTAGAGCCCTATTTTCGAGTTAAGGGCGAAGTTTTATTTTTTCCAAAACAAAAAAACAGACATTTTTCATCAAGTGCTGATCTATTGAAACAACGTAAAGAAGTATTACGTAATATTCGTGGCAACACTATTTCAGTTATCCTACAGCACCCGATGAATGCTTTTGATCCACTTTATTGTATTGGCAAGCAAGTTGTTGAAACGCTACTTGCTCACCGTAAAATGACTAAAAGTGAAGCAATTAATAAAACCCTATGCATGATTGAAACCATCAGTTTAGATAATTCTAAGATAATTTACAACAAGTATCCACATCAATTAAGTGGTGGCATGCTGCAAAGAATTATGATCGGAATTGCTCTAATGCTAGAACCCGAGCTTATTATTGCCGATGAGCCGACAACGGCTTTAGACACGATTAGTCAATATCATATCCTTAAGATGTTTGAACAAATTAAGCAACAATCAAAAACAGCCATGATCTTTATTTCACATGATTTAGGTGTGATTCATCATATAGCAGATCAAATCATTGTAATGAGAGACGGCGCTATTGTTGAACAGGGAACGCGAGATGAGATTTTTTATCATGCTAAAAATCAATATACCCAGTACTTAATCAATGCTCGAAAACAATTAGTAACAAAATTCAACGCTGCAGTTAAGCCTAAACCTCTTAATGTTAGCTTGGAGAGCATTTAAATGACCGTTTTACTACAAGTTGAAAATTTAAACAAATCATTTGTCCAACCCGATCAAGGATTATTTAGTCGAAAAAAAACTAAAGTGATCAATAATGTTTCTTTATCGTTAAAACACGGTGAGTGTCTGGGCATTATCGGTGAAAGCGGTAGCGGTAAAAGTACACTCGGGAAATTGATCCTTGGACTGGAAAAACCCGACAGTGGTAAAATCTATTTCAATGGGCAAGACATTTCAAAAAGAGCCTGGAAAAAGTCAGTGATGCGACGTAATCTTAGCGCAGTATTTCAAGATTATAATGCTTCGGTTAACCCTTATTTTACCGTTGAGAATATTATTGCAGAACCAATTGATATTTATGAAAAAATACCTAATAAACAACGTAAAAAACGAATTGATGAACTGTTAGAGCAAGTTGGTTTAAATTATACTTTTGCTAACCGATTTCCTCATGAAATGAGTGGTGGCCAATTACAACGTATCTGTATTGCCCGAGCAATTGCTTGTCAGCCTCAATTCATTTTATTCGACGAAGCGGTCAGCTCATTAGATATCTCAGTGCAAGCACAAATTTTATCGTTATTGTCCGATTTACAAAAACAATTAAATTTAACCAGTATCTTTATTACACATGACTTAACAACAATCACTTATCTTTGTGATCGAGCCATGTTTTTTTATCAGGGACAAATTGTTGAACATGTTGATAATATCGAACAATTAGGCAATGTTAAAAATGCTTATTCTAAGCAACTTCTTGAATCTGTATTAGGTTTTTAAATTTATGACAACCGAATTAAAAAACAACAAACAGTTTTATTTTAAAGACTATTTAGCCTTGGTGATCCCTTTTATTATTTCAACCATTACAACCCCACTACTTGGAGTAGTTGATACAGCATTAGTGGGGCACTTACCTAATCCAGCATTTATAGCCGGTATCGCTGTTGGTGCAGTCATTTTTAATACCATTTATTGGTTATTCGGCTTTTTGCGAGTCAGTACAACGGGTTTTGCTGCACAAGCTTTAAGTGATCCTATATTATTGCGTTCTTCGCTTATTCGTCCGCTAGTTATTGCTATATTTTTAGGTATCTTATTTATTATTCTACAGCAACCTATTTTTGATGCGGCCATGCAAGTGATTAAACCGAATAAGGAAGTCACACATTTCGCAAAAACCTACTATTCAATTTTGATTTGGGGCGCCCCTTTTGTGCTTATCAACTATGTATTAGTCGGTTGGCTAATGGGAATGGCAAAAATAAAAGCGGTTTTGTTTTTACAAGTACTTATTAATGTACTTAACATTATTTTGGCTATAATCTTAGTTTGGGGATTTCATTCAGACATTGAAGGGGTAGCTTCTGCGACCTTAAGCGCACAGATCAGCTGTAGTTTATTAGGATTTTGGTATATCTATCGTTATCTACCAAAAACACAACAAAAAACCGATTTAAAAGCAATATTATCTTGGCAGTCATTAAAAGGGGTAATTTTAGTCAATACTAACTTGATGATCCGTACTATTTGTCTTTTAATTGTCACTAACCATTTTATATCAATTGGTTCTAGCTTCAGCACTCAAGTGCTTGCCGCCAATGCAGTATTGTTCCAAATTCACTATTTAATGGCATATCTTTTTGATGGGTTTGCTAATGCTTCAAGCGTATTTAGTGGCAAAGCTAAAGGGACGAAAAATATTACGTTATATAATCAAACCCTTAAATGGTCATTGCAGGCATGCATAATCTGTCCGATAATTTTAATTGCCATTTGGTTAGCTTTCGATACCGCAATTATAAAATTATTGACGAATCAAACAGAAATAATAGGGTTGTGTCAGCAATATCAATTATGGTTGATGATATTTCCAATAGCAGTTGCAGGTGGTTTGATTTACTATGGTGTTTTTTCCGGAATCAGCTATACATCATCAATCCGAGATTCAATGATTCTCGCACTATTACTTTGGTTGATTGCTCAATATATATGCGTGCCAATTTGGGGAAATAATGGATTATGGTTTTCATATATTTTATTCAGTTTAGGAAGGACGCTGTTCTTAGTCATCTGGATCAAAAAATCTAAAGGCTACGTATTGATCTAAATTGTTGTTAAATTTTTTATCAAATTGATCAGAAAATAAAAGGTAACACAACCGGTTACCTTTTGATTTAAAAATATACAAACTATTTTTTAGATGGATGAGGATCTTTAACTGAATCACCTTGCCCACTAACTATATACCAACCATTTTTACTATGTGGTTTTTTATTATGATCCGGACAAGGGGGTAACGATTTCTTACTTTGGTTGGAATAAATATATCCACAGTCAGCACATTTATAAGTGCCGGCTGAAACATCACTACCGTATGCAGCAAATTTTTGTACCATTATAAGCTCCTCCAGTATAGTTATATTTAAGATAAGCCAATACTTATCAGTGATATTTATAAGCTCTGATAAAAAAAAAAGCAAGTATGTTTTTTAATCATACCCGATTTTACCGTTTTTTATTAAATGAATTTAACATCATTATTTGAAACAAAACTACAATTTAAGCACTATTTCACCAGCAATCTTTTGATAATAATATAGGAAATCTTGTCAAAATCTTTCAGAAAATACCTACGTTTCAGTATAAAAATAGAGGAAGTATAAAATTTTTATCAACAAAACGATTAAGGGTATTATTTAAAATAAATTGGATAATTTTATAATTCCGAAATTCGATAGGTTACTAAATTTTGAGATCTTATCATCAACAAGTTTGTTGTAATAAGACTTTTTTAGTTTGTCAAAAATTACGCAAAAAAACGTTTTCAATATTAATTGAGTAGATTATTCTTCGATAATTGAGATTTTATATTTCATTAAATAAATAAACTAACTTTTCCTAAAATCTATCTTGAAGCCGGAGGCTGAAAAAAGATAATGTACAATTTGTGTCAACAGCCAAGCAAACAGCTTTCGGTGATAAATAGGAATGATTGAGTTGATTTAAAACATTCTCTAATTACTTTTAAATGATAGCATTGATAGTTAATTATCTATTAATATAACAAAATTAAAAAGGGGGTATTATTCTCCCCCTTTTTGACTGTTATTAAAAATAATACTTCTGGAAATATTTCTTAAATTTTATTTAAGGTGAAACACAAAGCGCTTGAGTTATTTGGTTTTTCAAAGCACTAATTGTGTCACCATCAGAGGACACAATATAATGTTGATCAGCGTATGGACTTGGTGAACTTGTCCAAAAGGTAAAGACAGTCCAAGAACTACCATAATCTAAATTTTTTAATGAGCCCCACTCTGAAAGCAATCCACCATTAATTTGTCTATATTTTTTTTGATCATTTCCAGGATAGCCGCCAGTCCAACCACCACCATTACCATTAGTCAGATCTGACACAATCGGTAATCTATAACCTGGTAAGCTTGTGCAATAACTTAAAGCATTATTATACTTGTTCTCGATTGTATCTCGACCATTCCTATCAGTTTGGGGAATAAACCAGTGGCGCAATTTAAATCGATAAATTGGAATAGTCTTCCCTGGATCAGCATAAATGGTAAATTGTGTTGGCACAAAACTCATTTTAGATGAAGGAGAATTAGAGTTTGGGCCTTTTAACTTCACAACAGCAACTTCATCAGATTCACTAAATTCTAAATCAACATTAGAATTGCTAGGCTCTTTGGTATAACTAAGTTGGCGATAACTTTTCAACCCCGCTACAATCAATCTAAAATTAAGATCATTGGCGCCCGTTGCAGGAAAGTTAGATTCTGGATCATTAACATTTTGGACTAAAAAAACTTTTTTATATTGGTCCCATTGCCCAGACACACCTTTATTTTGTGTTAATGTTCTCGGTTGAACAAAACAAGTATAAAATGAACTTGAACCAACATTAAGGAAATAATTATCATCAAGATCACTAAATGTTGTTGAATCTGGAACACCATATTGAGTCTTAATACTACTGTTTTCGATATGTAAATTGATATAATATGGCGCTAAACATTTGTCGACAGCATCAGTCCGCGCTACATTTTGGCCTAGAGAATTTGTAATTCTCATAGAAATTTTACCGGTCCCTGCATTTACCAAATCACCATCATCATCGCGACCATAATTATAAGGTGCTTGCAATATCGCACTGAAATCGATTGATTGTACTTTATCACTATCCATAGAAGAGCTAACCGGAACGATTGTTTGTATATCAGCAAAGGTAGCAATACTATTTGGAATGGCAATAGGTAAGGGATTATTATTAGAATCCTTGGGTGGTTGATTATATTTAACCTCTTGACCATTTTCCATATAACTTATCCAAGATAATGCTTTAGTATCTGTACTTTTTGTTTGACCATTATCAAAAGTTAAATAAGGTGCAGTACCATTAATAAATTTTGCTGTTTGGTTTGATAGTGCGGAAACAGAATTAGCAACGATGCTTAAGGTTATATAACTTGATAAATAAAAAAGAACGGTGGTATATTTTCGCTTTCTGATATGTCTAACATGAGGTGAATATTTTTGATTAATGCTTGAAATATCTGAAGACTGTGTACAACTTAATGCTATCATGAATTACTACTCCTTTTGATTCTCTTTATGTTTTTTTTTGAATTAACAAGATCCATCTCGAGGTAGTACTAAAACGATTTGTTTGACATAAGAATAGGATATGAGCAAACCTGAAATCGGTTTCACAATAATAAATTAGATAAGGTAGTTTGTATCTGAATTTTATGTAAAGAGTTGTTAAGAATTTTACGACTTTGTAAGGCATATCAAACAGATAAATCTAGATAAGGGAAGTATTAATTTGACAGATTAGATTTAAATATTCTATCTACGAAAATTAAAATATTTTCGATCGTAGGCTAAAGTAATCCTTTACATTTTTGGAGTTTAGAAAATTTGTTTAATTTTTGGTATTCTTCTAATAAAGATATGAATGACCAATAAAATATTTAGCATAATTTACATTAGGTTCGCCCTTGCCAAATATATTATTTTTTTCAAATTCAGATTGACTGATTATTTTCATAATAACTATCCTCGTCAGGAAATGATTTAAAGTTATTTGTGTAAAAGAACTTATTCTGTGGAAAATGGGCATATATAATATTGATATATCCATTTAATTATAATTTTTTTATTGGCCTTTTACTGCACGGTTAAACCGTTCAAATTCCATTTCACCAATTTTTGATTTTAAAATATTAGCAATGGCATCTAATTTAGTAAAAGATACCCCGACATTTTGCGCAATTTGAATATGAGATTTAATCTGACTATCGGCACCTACCAATGTTGATAGCGCAGCTAATGTCGCAATCTCTCTATCTTCATAACTTAAAATATCTCGACCAAAAATATCGCCAAAAAGATGGGCTTTTAAAAATAGATCGATAACAGGTGAAAAATCCATAATGCCGCCGGTAACGGGTTTGCCAACAACTTTTGTTTGAATTTTAGTACCCAACTCTAAAACGCTTATATTAGTGGGTAATGGCGCTGACGTAGAACCAACTGTGTCAGTAATGCCTTCTCTTTGACGTTCTTCAAGCAGATCTTTGAAAACACTCAGCCCATTTAAACTCCTAGGAAAACCAACGTAGGCATAAAGCTGAACTAAAATTTCTTTAATTTCATTAATGGTTAACCCTTGGTTTAAACCATCAATTAAAGCCTGTCTTAATCCAGTCATATCGCCCTTAGACATAGAAGCGGAAATAGTCACAATTGATCCTTGTTTTGGTGTTAAAGTATTCATAGCATTTACCCTTGCATAAATAGTTAATACTGTAATCGGTTACTTTTTCTAACCACCCTGGATGTTTACTAATTAGTGTGCCTAAAAATGATAGATGAGTCATTAATATTAGAGCCAGTACATACAAAACATTAATCTATCAGAATTTGTTTTATTTTTTGCTGTTATATGATTTTTAATTCAATATATCTCAAAATAAACTATAGTAAATTACCTTATGAAGAGTTTAATAATTTACTTGTTTATCGGCAGTTAATTCAATTTAGTACGCTGCCCTATGAATAGGATATCTGCTGGAAGTAAGTGATTTTTTTTCTTTATTATTTATACCTAAAGCACTATAAGAAATTTGACAACAATAATCTTTTTCTGCATCTTCCAATGTTAACGTTTCAAATATTTTCTTAGATGATGGAGTAGGTTCAAAAAATTCATTAATCTTATAATCCCTAGATGCAACAAAATCACTAAATTTTCCTTTAATTGTTTCATCATCTAATGTGCTGTCTATAATGTTTTGAAAATTTTCTATCGATAATTTCCTATCAGCTTTTCTTTTTAATGTATTTTCCAATAATTTTGATATTGCTTCTTGAACATTATCTTTATCTCTCTTTTTAACATTAAAATGTTTCAAAAAATCTATAACAGCGCATTTAGCCTCGTCAATACTTAGAGTACTATCAAGTGTTTCGTTACACCCCAAAGCTCTCTTAAAGAAGTTACTCGTTGATTTACCTGTGATAAACTGAAGGTAAGGCTCTTCTTTATTATCAGGATAAGTAGCATCAAATAAAGTTAAATCAATCATTGCAGCCTGTCTCAACGAATCCAAGTTAATAGTTGAAAACATTTTTGGGATTAAATCATCATCAAAATTAAACCCATTATTATTATCAACCATCAAAATAAACAACCTACCTAAAGAATCTTCTTCACTTTCAATATTGTAATGAATAAATATTATTGAACCTCCCTTTTTGCTTCGCCTATCAGCATTAGCCTCGGAACAAAGTTTTTCCATTATGGTTGAAACTAGAGATTCAAATTCTAATTCTCTTTTTGAATATTTAGATAAATTAACAGCTACACTAGTATTAGTTATACTTTTATAGATGTAACTATGATTTTTTTTATGCCTTTTGAATTTTTCATCTACTTTAGCGATGAATTCCAAAATATCGTTATCTGTTAATTTCCATAATTTACCAAGTATAAAGCTAAAATTAGAATTTTCTCGCTTCAGATCTGCTGTAATAGCAAATTGAGGCAAATATTCAACCGCTTCTTGTTCTATTGATGAATCATACCCACAATCACTACAAACACCATTAACATCTAAATCACTATTACAATTGGTACATGTTTTTTTAAAAGCATCTGTCATATTGTTTATCCCGAATAATTTAATCAATTAATTATAATATAGACAATAAATAACCCTTACATGATAATAAATACAGCTAACAGTACACATATTCATTTTTATAAAATATGATAAAATTTACCTTTTAATTAGATTAATTGATCTACGTAAATTTAATTCAAATAAAAGACAACTCACATCATCGATGTTGTTGCATTTTGAATTAATGTCTATATTCTCAGGCAATACACTATGCGAATTATTTGCTATTGGTTTGGATTGTATATGTGAAGATGCCCTATAAAATTACTCTATTGTGACTTCTGTTATATGCTTAAGACAATGTATACTGCTCTTCTCTTAAAAGTACTTATCTAGAATTGATCATATAAATGATAGATAAAATTAAAGCCCGAAAGAGCTTTTTTTATTTATGATTGAAATTTCTAAATACTTTATATTGAATAAATTGATTAGTTGCTTTTATTATTTCTAACTCTGCACCTTTGTATCTTATAATTTTTGACTCTGATAAATCATATTCAACATTATTGGAAAATGCAGGACGAGCAATATCGTTATTAAATTCTCGATACCCTATGTTAATTTTATTACCAACCTTACCGTTATAAATCAATGTTTGCTGGAATCCATCCTGACTCGTCACATTAACCTTTTTATAAGTAAACTGTTTATTATTCTCACAAAAATCAGTCCCTGTTGGAAAAGATATACAGACTTGATTCTTAGATGAATCTTTACTAACTCTTATACCTACCGGAGCCACAGCAACATTGAAACTTTTCACAATAGAATTACCGTTTACACTTCTTATCGCAAAAAATAAATATTTTTTATCTTCACCTAACTTTGGATAATCGCCTGCATCAATGATATAAGAGTACCAAAATTTATTAACTTGAGTTGTTACTGGAAAAGATATCACATCCATTGTTTTAACGTTGCCTTGACGAACCATGTCATCACCTACATACGTGGTTGTAACTACATTAAGATCAGGATAGCTTTTTTGAGTAATTTCTGGCACATAATTATATTTAACATCGCTCACACATCCGACTAAAGCGAAACCAATTAAGCCAGCTAGTAAAATCTTTTTCATACCATTCTCCATAGTTTTTGATAATGGTATGTTATTTAAAGGTTTGGGGCAATAAAAAACCACTCGAAAGTGGTTATTTACTTTTATTTATTAATTTCACTGACTATTCTTGCATGATTTGTAGATCAAAAAATGCGTCCATTTTACAGATATAATTAATTTTTATTAACCACATGAGGCAATTGTGATCAAGCCCTGTGGCAACACCAATACCTGCACGCCATTGAGTAAATATTGCCTTTATTAATTTAAAATATATGAATTAAATTGCGATATTCTAGATATTCATCTGCGTAATCAACTTCTTTTAAGTAGAATGCCGAGACCTCATCCTTTGACGGCTCTTAAGTATATAAAGTATCGGCAAGATCACTAAACTACAGAAATTATTATTAATCCTACTGGTGCCTTATTACTAACTTGAGGTTCTGTTAGTAATGTCTAGCCAATAATAATCACAATAACCAAAACCAATTATCTAACATACACAAATTCAGTCCAAAAATTTTATAGATGATGTAATTCTTTTTTGACTTACATCTAAATCAGATTTTCATATTAGAATCTAAAAATACATTAAAGAATACTTTGTATTAGGTATTTCTTTAATTTTGATTTCTTCTATTTTGGTAATGAGGTGTTTATCTTTTTTAAAACCATCTTTTAAATTTGATAACTTATCTTCGCTAAAATATTCTGTTTTAAAAACACCAATACAATTAATATTCTCACTATTTTTTTTATCAACGGCATTTTTCACTTTATAAAAGTCATCAACCATTTTATTAAAGCATGTTATAAAACTATCATATTGCTTTATTTCAGTATAAAACTCATTACCACTTGTATTATAAAAAATAGTAAAATCAGGAATAATTTTTCCTTTTTTATTAGTATGAGAATATTCTGCTGTCCATTTAAAAGGACAATAGTTGAAAAATTTTTTCTTCTTAAAATAACATGCCAATTCGATTTGGAACCATTTTTCAAAGTGAACAAAATTAAATTCTGAAATAATATTTAATTTATTTTGGAAATCCTCTTCCTTAATGAACTTGAACACTAAAGATTTCATCGGATTAGTACGGTATCGTCCCATGATGCGCCTACAAAATACACTTCCTGCGTGTAATTATAATAGCATATATTATTTATCCATCAAAACTATCTTATACATATTTCTGTGAAAAAACTTGAATATAGGTTTTCTTGTCAATCTAATTTATAAAAAAGAGCTGGAATTAAGATATTTCATTTTCCTGACCTGCGACATACTTAGGCAAGTTACCATGTACAAACATACACACCACTCGAAACATTAAAAAATTCACTGGAAGCTATATATCTAATTCAAGCTATTTTCTATCTATAGCATTAATATCTATTTCATATCCTCGCTATTTTGCTTATTGATTAACAAACAAATACCACTTCTAATCGCTTTAATAAGAATTAACAAAATATAGCCACAAATGCTTGAAACGCTTGGCAAAATTGATAATAACATAAAAGCAAGCCCATTAAATCCCCAACTATTGTCATTATTCTCAAAATAGGCTACCAATATAGCAAACCAAATAAAACATACAAAAATACCAATATATAATCCAAGAAAAGAAGTTAGTTTGTGAGTATTTGGTTTGGTGAAGAGTTTTATTAGCATCGACAGAAATAAAATCACTTGCACGGTTAGAGTAGCAACTAGAAAAATAATAATAAAAGGATCAAACTTTTCAGAATAACTATGAAAACCGCCTCTGCCGAACTCCATGGAAATCCTAAAAATTATAAACATAAGTACATAAAAAAAACCGTGTGCATAAAGTAAGTTCCGATCTTTGAATAGAAAATGAATCATTCCTAATTCACAATTCTTTTTTGTAGTCATAAATCAATCTTCCCTTTAATTTATTAATTTGATATTAACATTGGTTAATAATTAATTTCCATTTTAAACTTTAAAAGTTTATAAAATAAAACAGAAATAAGGTTCAAACCAATCTAAATTTGTTTATACTAAACTCAATTTTATTAATAATGATAATAGTAGTTTAATTTAATTATGATAAAAATTATCGTATTATTTATATTTACCGCTTTAACTGAAATTTCAGGCTGTTATTTTGTTTATATTTGGGCTAAAAAAGTGGTTTCTGCCTGGTTTCTAATACCGGCTGCATTAAGTCTTATGTTATTTGCTTGGCTACTTACTTTACATCCTGAAGCTAGTGGTCGAATTTATGCAACATATGGTGGTATTTATGTGGTAACATCTATTATCTGGCTTAAGTTAGTTGATCATGTCAAATTATCAACATTTGATTTAATTGGTACCATGATTATCCTACTCGGGACCCTAGTTATTATTTGGGGTTGGAAAACATAAAATTGATTTTTAATTAAATTAATATACCCTACTCTTTTAACAAAAATATAAGCATACTCCATTATATTCACTGTATTGCATTAGTAATAATTTACGATTGTTGCAAATTATTTTGGTATTAAATAGTTATTTTTTTCGCGAATTAACCGGTTTTATAAATTCACCTCTCTTGATTATAAGGCAATTTAAACCATGCTTTTTATATCTATCCTTAATTGTAAGATCAACAAAGATGACAAAGTCTATTAATCTATTTTTAATAACTATCTAAAATTAAAAGAATAAAATTACTTTGAATTTATCAGATTAGATTATTATAAAATATGATTATAAATAATTTGTTAACTACATACTTTTTGAGTTGATGGTTCCTACTGGACTTGAACCAGTGACCAACAAATTATTAACGTTTTAATTGCTTCAAACGTGTCGGAAAATTCCTTACTTTACTCAGTATTGCTGTACATTGAAGACTTATACTTACCAAGAAAACAAGCTAAACCTCTAAAGCTTAGAACTACATCACCAAATTTTTTATTGCCTCCAAGTAAATACTCCTTAACCTTAGTCAAACAATCGGTAGCTCACTTGGGCGACCTATTTTTTCTTTTCGCCCTTTGTCATATGCTACCTTTAAAAATAAAAAGCCACACAAGACGACTGTTGATTAAATATGCAGTTATTTTTTATAACTGCTCGTGAATTTTTTAAAGTTTAGGTGTAAAAGCTTATATTTTGTTGCCACTCATTTGAAACTGTTACTTAACTTGATGTCGTCTACATGCTCTTGTTCTCATAAAATTACTCACATATGAATAATACAAAGCCCATCTATTAAGTGAGCTTATATTTTATGCGTTTGAAACCGCATTATAGTCATATATATCCGTTTAAACTTTCAAGTGCTTTGTTTTCTAAACCGCACGGTCTCCAGTGAAATGTTTCCATAATTTTGATTTCTCTAGACATGAAAAAAGCCCGCCGGAACGGCTTTTAACAAAAGAGTTTAATATTTAATTAAAGTTATCATTTTTTATAAAAGAAATCCGAACAATACCTATGTTATTTATGCTGTTTTCCGCTTTGATTACGGATATGGCGATTTTTAATTCAGTATCGATATTATCTTTGTACGTTTTTTCTGAAATTATACAGAGTTCCTCTTCTTCACAAATGGGGTTAATCCAAAAATTATTATAAGGTTCAACGTTTTTGTGAGCTGAACTCGAATAATATAATTTATCAAATTGACTAATATACGAGTTATATAACGATATAGCTTTTTCACCTGTTGAATCATAGTTAGTATCACTATCCAGTCCCGGCGAGGAATAGTAATTATTATTATGATTATAACTAACTAATCCATCATTTTTTTTAAATACAACCGATTTAAAATCCAGCTCAGGAAAAGAATCGGATTTAATTAAATAATACTGAAAATTATGATCCTCACTTTCCCCTTTGTAAAAAATATTAACCCCCATATGCTTTACATCATCAACACTCATTCCCCATTTCAGTTGGTTTGGTAGTTCAATTTTAGTTTCTTTTTTATTGCAACCAATGCTTAGAAAACAAAACAGAATTATAAATAATTTTTTCTGCATACCATCTCCTTAATTTTTCATTAATGGTATGTTATTTAACGAGTTAAAGCAATAAGAACTACCCTTAGGTTGTTTTATTTTTATAATAATTGATTATGCTAATTTAGACATTTTTAACCTAATGATCGGTAAAACTCTATTCCAATTATCGGCTATTCCTTTAGATTGTATATGCTCTGTTTTTCGTTCGATTATTCTTCTAGTATCATTTAAAGTTCGCTTATATTCACGAGCTATAGAGTAAAAAGTACCGCTAAAACTTGAATCAATCACACGTAATGCAGGCTGTACCGATTCTATTTGATATCGCATTGTTTCAGCAGTTTTATATAACTATGCTAAATCATATAAATCTTCATCTGATAAGCCAATTCTAGAGTGTAACCTGCCAAGCCACAATGGGTTCCTCAATCTACTAGCTGGTAATCTTGAAAACGTGGGATTTTGAATTGCTGGTGAAACTTTGAATAAACCGTTTGATGTCTTTCACCTGCTCGGTAAGTTTGCTCATTAACAGTTCATTGACTATATAATTTTTTAGTTGGTGGCCCCTACTGGACTTGAACCAGTGACCAATCGATTATAATTTCTTTAATTTGACGTTCATAAACAATAATTAAGGAGCTAAATATGCATATATTGGCACATTAAATCCTATAAAATCATTCTAAACCGTCATTTTACCACAACTGACATCGCTAATATGGATATCGTATTACATTATTTTTTTAATTTTTAATATTAAATTTAGATTTTAATCCCCGACATTTAAAACTGCTCATTAAAAATAATTTTTTCATTCCTTTTGATACTCTTGATAAAGAAGCTTCCGCAGTTTCAAAAAAGAAAAAATAACTTAAATCCGCATCATTAGTATATCCGGAATCTCTTTCATTAGACTCTGTAGGATAAAAAGTTATGGGCAAAATATGTACATAATTTGAAAAAGGTTAAATATAAGATAAAAATTATCCTCATCAACTTTCATTGTTTTAACATTTCTTCTTAAGGCGTAATCATCAATATCTTTCCTGAGAGGTAAACCGTATTTTTGTCTGATTGATTGATACTAAGCATTATCCGCTTGCGGAACACGTCATCAAGTATAATTGGGTAACACCGGACGAATACCAACAACAAACAGTCACCTTATTTGCTTAAGAGTTAGTCAATACCGTTTAGCTCTGACAAGCAAAACAATCCGTGGACATTGAAAAATTACTCAAATTCAAGAAATTTTGCATGACAAAGATATATTTAACGAGGCATAAGCTAAACTGAACAAAGCATTAAGTTTGGCACTCAAAACTTCATAGCCAGAAAAAAGCTTGCTTATTTAGAGCGAGTATTGGTGCTAGATGAAAAAATAGGTATCAACACCAAAATTAAATATTTAAAAAATTCCTTTAATAAGGAAGGTTATCAATCAGATGAACCCTTACACCTCAGCGACACAAACGCAATAAATATATTTTGCACGTTAGCGCCTTTGTCCGCCCCGTTCACAATTCAGATACAAGGCAATTTATGAGCGATTTCATTGCTATATCCAAAGCCAACTAAGTAAAAGATATAGAAATCAGTAATATTTTGTTTTTCCTGGCAATTAAAATCAAAGATATGAGAGACACATAATGGTTAGATGGCTCGATCACAACCGAACGACTTAAAAAGCCATCATCAATACCAATGCAGATTTATATAGCTAGCATTTCACCAAACAAGTTGACAAGTTAAATTCAATTAACGAACTAACCGACGACATAATCAACGACGATTCTAGATATTTAATTCTGTATAAACATGCGGTCATTCTTCGGCTAATGCATTATTAAAAGTACAATATCTTAATTTTATTAACTCTGCATCTCGCATGACACATATTCATCATTACAGACTAGAGACAATAAAAACAACAATTGGACAGTTAAATATCCCCCAGCAACTACGCGGTATAAATCAGCAAGGCTATGACATGATCCAACATATTATCCTCTACCATCTTGTAGATGAATCCATTTTTACAAGTGAGCTTGCATTATTTTTTTTGCCTTTAATCATAATGTTAGCACTATAAAAAAATTTTCATCCTGCCTACTTAATCAAAATATTACATAAAATTGAAAACCTGATCCGCCAAGATGTTATATGTGAAACCAAAAGTGATCGGATTAAAGTGCATTCGGATAATAATGTGACTTTATGGTTACCATGGTTGACCCTTCAAGCAGAAAAAATCCTTACATGATTGTTGGCTAGTTTTTATATTAAGTTCTAACGTAACTTAGGATTGGATTGCATATTACCGAGTCTTTATTGCTATGCTAATCCTACGCATTCAATATCTGAAGACGATTTTTTTTCGAATTTCCGGACTGGGCAACATTTGAATATGAAATTACAACATAGCATTAACAAATAAAGGCATTAAAACCGTATTAATTGATGCAGAAACTAGCGTTACTATAAAAGCAGGAATATTTATTATACTTGATATGCCAACAGCCTTATATACAAACCAAATCACCTATAAATCATTTTGTGCAACAGGTGGCGGTAGAGTTGGCTATACAAAAGTATAGATGGGCGGTGAATCAACAGGTAAACAACAATAATTTAGGTATGAGAACGAAAAGAGGGAGAACTATTACAGATTCTCTATGATATTAATCAATCAGTAAAAGATATTTTAACTACGCCGATTGGCACATAAATAGAAGACCGTAATTATGTTTCATTTTGGTTTATGCTGTTAGACAATCCACACAATGCAGCCATTATTTCAGGTGAAAACGGATATTTGATTTCAATTGATGATTTAGTCATAATGAGCTAAATTACACAGATAACCAATAGCCTTTATTGGTTATCTTGTGATTATTTAGTTTATCTCTTTTGCATTTGTCTAATAGTTCTTTTTAATAAATATAACTGGATAGTCATATAAATTAATAAAGCTATAATAATGGCAAAGACACATAAATAGGCTGGATTTAATTTATACCATTTCATTGATACCCATCCGTGATCGTCAACATCTAAAATAACAGAGCCATTTTTTGATCTTAACTCAAATCCTTTTTTACCTGTTTCAAGTATAAGTTTGTCATTTTCTGAAAAAATTTGACCAGCAGCATATTCATTAAATGATAATCCAGTTTTTGTTCCTGTTGAATTTATTTTTATAGCTGAATCAGAATAAGTTGTTTGAGTTAAATCAACCCCAGTTTTACCTGTTGGTGTTGCAGAGAATATAAATGTTGAATCACTATTTAATGAATTGTATGCTATAATACCGTATTTCCAAGTGCCTTTGCGTTCGTCAGAGCTTTTTGAGTGGTCATCAGAATCTTCGGTTCTAATTTCAATTGCAGCAGTATTTCTATTTCCAAATCCTACAATTTGCAAACCACTTTTAGATAATGGACGTCCAATAATTGGAGATATTGTTCCATCTGGCAGTCCACCATTAAGTACATCTATTTCAAGTCCGACTAGTTGAGCATCAAAATCTTTATCTTCGAAAGTTGGCGTTCCTTCAGGAACAAATTTTTGCCAATGAACAGGCCATGATCTTGCACTTAAAAACCCACCCCATGATTTGCTGCCAGGAAAAAATGAACCGCTGTCCCCCCAAATAGAAACTGCGTTCACAGTTGGCGAAAAACTCCAAACTTCACTTAGAAAATTTTGATAATGGTTATGAGTGTTCGAATATTCATTCGAGTCTTGATGTAAGTTTTTATTATCATCGTGGGGAATCATTTTTTCCCCTGTTGCTGATTCTACTTGCATATCATATGGCAACACATCGCTTATAATAATATTTTTACCAAGACCTGTTTTCAATCCTGAATATTGTGTCCAATAACCATCAAGTCTAGGATGGTTACCTTTAATAAAATGAATTCCATTATTGTAACGGAAATCTAAAATCCTTGTGTTAGTATTAGGTAATATAGGAAGTGGTTCTTTTGGTAGATCGGATGATAAAATAATTAATCCACCATTTTTATTAGTATCCTCAAGTGACGGCAATAATGAATTATAATTTTCTTTCGTTATTATTTTAATTGGGAGTGAATCACTACCTTCATAATCTGCGTATGAGTGAAAACAAATTAAAGGTATTATTATTATGAATAAATGAACTATGTAACGCATTAATTTTCCTTAACTTTCCAAAAAATAGTGAAATTTTAACATTCAATTAAATAAATTTGAATAATTACTAATTAATAAGTACGCAAATAATCACTGCGTTGTAGATATCACGTTATTTGCACTATTCAAGCATATGTTCAAAATTTAAGTGAGCATATTTGTTCTCCCCTAACGTCTCCCATTATCCAAGATTTTTGAGCGTATAGAGTGGTGTACCTATTTGAACATTTCCAACTCACCCGCATGTGTCATTATAAAGGCCTGTTATAGCTTGTGATTTATGGCCAAGTAATGCCTTAGTATTGGTCTTCTGATCTCTATAAAGTCTTCCAGAAAGTGATCTTGTTTCATAAAAAATGTAGGCGTATCATGCCCATGACTTCCCTTGAATACCCTATCTTAAATCTTTGCAAATCGTTTTATTGTATCATCCGGTAAAACTGTTTGGAAGTTCTTATTTATCAGATAGTCATAAGTAAAGGATAGAATAATGTCCCGTATGCTTACAGCTATTTTTTTGTATTTTAATTTTTGTTGTCAATGCTATTTTTGATTCTGTTTTGAATTGTTCAATGAAAAGATAATTACGTTTTACATTTTATTTTTTTGACTGTCGCAATGTTAGATCTGCGCTGTCTTATAACCAGTGCAGCAATCATTGCATCTTTGAGTTAGTGATACTCTTTATATCTTCCCACATCATCAACAACGCGTTTAAATTGATTAAATAACATTTGGCTATTTTTAACCGTAACTTTCGGGTATTTTATTGGGGGTTTTGAATTTTTATCGTTCCAACCTTGTGCGCAACCTTATATAAAAATATTACGTTGTAGATGGTACATACATTACGCTGAGGGTGCTTTACGCATAGTAAAGCCTTATTTATGCTTGGATCCGTACTTGCGGTTATGACCAACGCTTTAGGTGGATTAGCCATTTTATTAATGAGCATCTTGGATCTTATGCTCATGGCCAGATTTATATTATCACTAGTAGGATTATCTCTCGGTGGGCTATTCAAAAAACAAGACTTGTCAGAGGTAGAATAAGGTCTCTTGGCAAAAACTTTTTAGCTTTTTCGAGCACTAAAGTCTAAAAGTTAGGATCTGCATTTAAAAACTTTCGCGGATTATTATATAGCACAAAGGCAGGAATGCCTTTTATTTGTGTAAGCTTTAAAACATCAGACACTATATTTGCAAGAGTCGATAAGTCCTATCGATTGAGTTATTACTGCCATTATTAGTGCTACCCTACTTATTCGTAAGCATTGGGAAACTATTAGTGTTTTTGTGAAGAACTCATTAATACCATGTAACCAGTAATACAAGAGTTTTCTTTTCTATCTTAGTTTTTTAATTTGATTGGAAATGACATTATGCGAGACCTTTTAATGAAAAGCGAGAAAAGCACGATGGTAATACATGGCTCGGTGTCATTGTTGCTGATATTGTAAAGAAACATAGTTGGGATATCGAATTCATAAATAGATCTAATTTGCGAATATTTTTCAGATTGACCAAACAAAAGAATCCGATGCTTCACTCCTAACTCGGATATTAAATGATTTTAACTCTGTGTTGCACTGAAATTGGCATGTTAATTAAATTGATAAAAGGAGTAGTACAAACTACAAGTAACAAAACAATCCCAACCGTCACAATAAGGCAAAAATCTGGCGATCAATACCGGCTTTCAAATAAAGTTAAAAGGTGATTAAAAATCAAAAGAAAAGTTAGATCAAACTGACGCAGAAAATAATAAAACCAGCGATTAATATCAATAGAATTAGAAATAAGTTAACATAAAATTAATCAAAACTTCAAAAAAGAAGTGACAATATTGATAAAATGTCCACACAACAGATCAAAAGCCTACATTCGATCAACTGAAGAGATCAGTAACTTAACCAGAAAACAATACAACCAATGCTCAAATATTTATTGCGATCACACATTCACCACTATGCAATCTGTTCTTGAAACTATCGTAGCCAGTGCAAGACTAGACCCAATAGTCAAAATACTAGTACCACTCAGCAGCCGCAAGCGACAAAATATACTGATATTCTAATTCATCCATCTGGGTTGTATAACAAAATGCAATTTAATCAAAAAAAATGAACACCTTTTTAATGCCACTTGATAAAATACGCTTATTTTTAGCATTAAATATTTAAGGACAACTTATTGATTATATTAGCTATAAATGGTGGCCCCTACTGGACTTGAACCAGTGACCAATCGATTATGAGTCGACTGCTCTGACCAACTGAGCTAAGGGGCCTTTTTGAGGTTCTACTGACTTAGTAGGGTTGCGATTATAATGGAGAAAATTTTAATTTGCTACAATTAATTAACTAAACGGGTTGGTTTGGTTAATTATTAAACTGTAATTTAATGCATTCTAATCATTAACAATAACTGATACTTTTTATTTTATTAAACTGATACAATAACAACGCTTATCATTATTTATCGTTTTACTGGTTGAGGAAATATTATGTCTATAAAAAAATTACTATTTATCGGTGCGGCTTTTTCTAGTGCTTTATTTTTAAACGCCTGTAGCAATTCTAATTATCAACTCACATCAGCAGGTCAACACGTTCAATTTATTGATACTAAACCTGCGGCTAGCTGCCAATTTTTGGGTAAAGCTGAAGGCCGCCGTAATACACTTTTTTCAGGTTTAAAAACACATAGTGAGCTTATTCGTGATGCAGCAACCGATCTTATGAATAAAGCTGCGTCAATGGGTGGTAATGTGATTTATAACGCTCAAGATGCATCATTACAATATGTTTCAGATATAGCGCCAACAGATGCAGTGATGACTGGTGAAGTGTTTAGTTGTAAATAAACAATCGTAAAATGAAAAAAGGGATATTATGCTATCCCTTTTTTATTGAACTTTACCAATATAATTAGCCATTTTGTTTTTCAAAAGCTTTCATGAAATCAATTAAATACTTGACTCCTTCAATATCCATCGCATTGTAAATCGAAGCCCTCATTCCGCCAGCAATTCGGTGACCTTTGATTCCAATGATATTTGCTTGTGTTGCTTCGCTAACAAACCTTTTATCGAGTTCCTCATTTGGGGATAAGAAGGTTACATTCATGATTGATCGATTAGGGGTAGCCACGCAATTACGATAAAAATCAGACTGATCGATAAACTGGTAAAGCAATTGAGCTTTAGCTTGATTTCGTTGTTGCATCGCATTTAATCCGCCCAAATTTTTAATCCACTTAAATACCAAACCAGATAAGTACCATGCAAAAGTTGGCGGTGTATTAAACATCGAATCGTTATCGAAAAGAGTTTTATAATCTAATACCGACGGTAACACCTTTTTTGCGTGCCCTAGCAAATCTTCCCGAACTATGACAATAGTAATACCTGAAGGACCAATATTTTTCTGAGCGCCAGCATAGATAATTCCATAACGGCTGACGTCAATTGGTTGAGATAAAATGCACGATGATAAATCAGCTACAACAATTTTATCGCCAAAATTAGGCTGTTCGAATATTTCAACCCCATCAATAGTTTCATTTGGACAATAGTGTATATAAGCGGCATTATCATTTAGTTGCCATGCCGACATAGGTTTTAGCGAAGTAACTCCATCGGTCTTAACAACGATGTTTTGCTCGATAACGTTACAATACTTTCCTGCTTCTTTAGCAGCACATTGGCTCCAATAGCCACTATTGATATAATCAGCCTGCGTTTTATCGCCTAAAATATTTAGTGGCACAGCGGCAAATTGTGCTCTTGCTCCACCCTGGCAAAATAAAATTTTATAATTATCGGGGACATTTAGTATGTCTCGTAAATTATTAGTAGCTTCAATTGCACATGCATCAAAATCCTTACCACGGTGACTTAACTCCATAACAGATGCGCCAGTATTTTGCCAATCTAATAACTCAGCTTGTACCTGTTTTAAAACATCAGCAGGTAATTTAGCAGGACCGGCACTAAAGTTGTAACTTTTATTCATTGCAATTCACTTTAATCCATTTATAAAAATAAAGTTATATTTTTACACTGTCTTAAAGTATATACAATCAAATTTTTGACAAGATCTTTCAGATTTACTATACGTTTTGGCATAAAAAAGCCGGCATAAACCGGCAAACAAGAAATAAAATTTAAACTATAAGGAGAGTTGTTGTTTGGCTGCTGCAATAGCGATTCTTACTTGTTGTGGTGAAACACCGCCTTTAGCACACCGTTTTGCTAAGCAAGAATCCAACGATAATATAGTATAAACATCATCTTCAATAACATGACTGAATGATTTAAGTTCGTCTAAAGAGAGTTCCTCCAATGCTTTTTGCTTAGCTATTGCACCAACAACAGCCTCGCCAACAATGTGGTGTGCTTCTCTAAATGGAATCCCTTTAGCCACAAGATAATCAGCTAATTCAGTTGCATTCGAGTAGCCCTGTTTTGCAGCTTCTAAACAAACTTCATAGTTTATTTTGATATCTTCAAGAACTAAACAAGCCATATCTAAGCATTCATGCCAGGTATCAATTGCATCAAAAAGGTGTTCTTTGTCTTCTTGCATATCTTTATTATAAGCAAGTGGCAATCCCTTTAAAGTGACCATTAAACCGGTTAACGCACCAACTACTCGACCTACTTTTCCACGAATTAATTCTAATGCATCGGGATTCTTTTTTTGTGGCATTAATGAAGAGCCGGATGTAACGCGATCTGATAGTTCAACAAAATTGGCTTCGCCACTATTGAAAATAATTAAATCTTCGGCAAAACGAGATAAGTGGATCATACTAATTGAAGCCGTGTTTAATAATTCAAGCACATGGTCACGATCTGAAACCGAGTCCAAACTATTATTCGTTGCTTTAGCAAACCCTAACCATTGCGCTAGCTCTTCACGGTCCATAGGATATGCTGTTCCGGCTAAAGCACCTGAACCTAACGGGCTTATATCTAAGCGTTTAAGTGTATCTTGCAGACGATCTTTATCACGAGTCAGCATTTCATAGTAAGCTAAACACCAATGTGCAAAAGTAATGGGCTGAGCTCGTTGTAAATGAGTGTAACCCGGCATAATAGCTTGCTGATGTTGTTCAGCTGTAATGACTAAAGACTTTCTTAAATGATCTACAGATTCAATCAAATGATTAATCTCTTTTTTACACCATAGTTTAAGATCAGTTGTTGATTGGTCATTTCGGCTACGACCAGTATGTAATTTTTTACCTAAATCACCCACTTTCTCAATTAATTGTTGTTCAACCCAACTATGAATATCTTCAGCATCACTTCGTAAAATCTGTTCAGGGTCTTGATTAACCGATATGCGTAATTCGTTTAAAGCTTTTTCCAATTTCTTTTGTTCATCATAAGATAGAACGTTAACGGTCACCAATGCTTTAGACCAAGCTATGGATCCTATAATATCTTGCTCTGCAAGACGATAGTCAAAGCGCAACGAATCATTAAAATGTTTAAATCTTTGATCTGCTGCTTGGCTAAAACGCCCACCCCATAATGCCATAAATACCTCAAATATAATCTTTAAATTAATGCAAAATGATTGTAATTATCAACTTTTATTCATTCTGATTTTGATGCTAAATTGTTTCGATACGTTAAAAGAAATATATACAGGACTATGCCTGTATATATCATTTAAAGTTGCACACTAAAAAGTTTTAATATTACTTTTTAGTTTTACTTACAGACTTAGATTTAGCAGACGTTTTTGTCGTTGTCTTCGTTTTAGAATCGGTTTTCACGCTTTTGCTTACCGCTTTTTTTGCCGGTTGTTTTTTCTTTTCTTCATTTAAGGCACGAATTCGTGATGATAAAGAGAATAGACGAATAAAACCACCTGCGTGACTATGATCATAAACCTCATCTTCACCAAAAGTCGCAAATTCTTCATTATATAAACTATTTGGCGATTTTTTCTGAACAGCAGTTGCATTACCTTTATAAAGTTTGATGACGACTTCACCGGTCATATCTTCTGCAAGAACGTCGGCTGCAGCTTGAATTGAACGGCGATATGGCGCAAACCAACGACCATCATAAACCACATAAGCCATTTCAATACCTAATTGTTCACGCCATTTAAAGCTGTCACGATCTAAAATTAACTGCTCTAAACCACGTAATGCGGTCATCATAATAGTACCACCCGGAGTTTCATAACAACCACGAGATTTAATACCGACTAAACGATTTTCAATGATATCAACCCGACCTACACCATGTTTTGCACCAATTTTGTTGAGTGTTGCAACACAGTTATATGGCGAAAGTTTTTTACCATTAACTGAAACAACTTCCCCTTTTTCGATTCCAATAGTGACAAACTCCGGTTTATTTGGTGCATCTTCCGGCGATACAGTCCACGCCCAACAATCAGAATTAGCTTGATTCCATGTACTTTCAAGCACTCCACCTTCAGTTGAGATATGCCATGCATTTTCATCACGACTATAGATTTTTTCAACGGTTGCAGTAGTTGGTATTTTACGGACTTTTAGATAATCAATTAAAGCCTCTCGCGAACGCAAATCCCATTCACGCCAAGGAGCAATAACTTTAAGTTGTGGAGCAAGTGCCGTATAAGTTGTTTCAAAACGAACTTGATCATTACCTTTTCCGGTTGCGCCATGGCAAAGTGTGTCAGCCCCAACCTCTAAAGCATATTCAACTTGAGCCTTAGCAATAATTGGGCGAGCCATTGATGTTCCGAGATAATAAGTTCCTTCGTATAAAGCGCCGGTTTTTAATACAGGGTAAACATAATCTTTAACAAACTCTTCTCGTAGATCAACAACTTTACAAGCAACCGCGCCCGATGCTTTAGCTTTCTTTTCTACATCTTTGAGCTCTTTGGGATCTTGCCCAACATTTGCCACTAAAGCATACACTTCACAACCACCGTAATTTTCTTTCAACCAAGGAATGATTGCTGATGTATCCAAACCACCTGAATAGGCTAATACAACCTTTTTAGTTCCACTTTTTTTCATGATATACCCTTTCTAAATTAACTTTCGATAGTTAAATGCGTTAAAGATTTTTTGTGTCAATTTATAAATATAAATTATCAGTTTAATATACTGGTTGATTTATATTTAAGCAATAATTCTTGTGCCGGTTATTCCTGATTTACCATTAAATAATTCTTCAAGCTTATCAGCTTCTTTCCAACTTGCTATATCAATTGATCTTCCTAATGATTTAGCGGCTTCAAATGCAGAATTTACCTTAACTATCATGCCATCTGTAATCACGCCGCTAGCGATTAACTGATCCGCCTGTGACTGGGTTAATGATTCGATAAGTTTTTTATTCTGATCTAATACACCTACAACATCTGACAGAAGAATCAAATCTGCATCTAATGTTTTTGCTAAAGCAACAGCAGCATGGTCGGCATTAACATTCATCATTTTTCCTTCTTCGGTAATGCCGATAGAACTCATAATTGGTAAATAGCCATGATCAATAAGCAGATTGACTAAAGTCGCATCCCCCGCATCAGCTTGACCAACATAACCTAACTCTTCTGAAATCTGTTTAACTTTCACGCTATTACCGTCAGCTAAACAGAGCCCAACACTTGGAATTTGTTGTTTTTTAGCTTCTGAAAGAAGCTTTGTATTGGCACTTCCTGCAAGGCTACCAACTATCACATCAATTTGATCTGCTGGTGTCACACGCAACCCATTTCGCCGAACAACTGGCATTGATAAACGATCCATTAAAGAATCAACCAGGCTACCACCACCATGAACAATAATCAGCGGGCGTGCAAAACGCTTTTTATATTCACCAATAACAACAAATAACTTACTTAAAGCATCTTGATTATCGAGCAACACGCCACCAAGTTTGATAATTAATGGTTTCATTTCAATTTCCTATTAGTTTGGGTTATCGTTAATCACATTTTGTTTGAATTTAACATTTACTATCAGCTACCTTTATAACAGCGATGTTGTTTCATCAAACCCGAATCGAATATTCATACATTGCACTGCCTGTGCAGCAGCCCCTTTTAACAAATTATCCTCAACAGAAATTAAAATTAAATGGCGCCCTTTTAAAACAAATCCAATATCGCAATATGGCAAATCGACAACGGCTTTTAAAGCTGGCCAATCTTTTTGATAAACCCGGATAAAGGGTTTATTGTCATAATATTTATTTAATGCCCCAAGAACATCGTCAGATGTCACCCCTTCTTTTACTTTACAATTGATTGTTGCATGGATACCTTGTTTAAAACTACCAAGATGCGGGGTAAAGATAACGTCTTGCCCTAAATGGGTAGCAATTTCAGGTTGATGACGATGAGTAAATAATCCATAAGCATGCAAACTCACTTCGCAAAACAAATTATTATGTGAAGGTTTGCGCCCGGCACCACTTACCCCACTTATGGCATTAATGATTGGCCATTGCGTTTTATCGAGTAAATCTTCTTCAAGTAAAGGCTTTAAAGGTAATTGTGAGGCGGTAGGATAACAGCCCGGAACGGCTATCAATTGCGCTTGTTTAATTGCTTCGAAATTCCACTCCGCTAATCCATATACTGCTTTTTCTAACCACTCTTGATGCTTATGTGTAAAGCCATAAAATTCAGTATAAAAAGAGGAAGAATTGACCCGAAAAGCGCCCGACAAGTCAAAAACAGTGCAACCCTGCGATAAGAAAAAAGGCGCGATATCATGACTAACTGAATGTTCAGTTGCTAAAAAAACAATATCGATATCTTTAATGAGCGAAGTGTAGTCTTTAGTGGCAATTAAAGGTAAATCAACGACACCTTTTAATTGTGGGTATAAGTCATAATTAGAAAGTAGCTTACCGCCATCTTGACTATTTTCTGATACCGTCAATGCGACCAGTTCGACATTTGGGTGCTTCTTTAAATAATAAGCTAATTTAGCACCTGCATAACCACTCGCTCCAACAATTATTGCTTTTAACATACTATTCCTTATCTTTCTTTAATAATTATTAAGATATAGTAGGTCATTTAGAAAATAAATACAAGCACAAATTGAATTTTTATTCACTTTTAATGAATTTATTTTCACTTTGTTGTGTTATAGATGATAAACGATTTTTATCATAAGCAACATTATTATGAGCAACTCAGATAACGTTGATATTAATTATGGGAATCTTTTTATGAGTTTAAAAAGATATCAACCTGCTGAAAATTCAGCAGGTTGGAAGTACAAGGTTATTTTTTCAAAAGACTGGCTGATTTTAATATCGCAATAAGTAGCTCCCAATAACGATAAACACTTTGAATATTCACTTTCTCATCAGGAGAATGAGGCGATACAATTGTTGGTCCAATCGAAATCATATCCATATCCGGATAAGATTTTTTAAATAAACCACACTCTAAACCTGCATGAATAACCATTATTTTCGCTTTTTGAGAGAAAATTTCTTGATATTTATCTTTAGCCAATTGTAAAAGGGTCGAATTCAAATTTGGTTCCCAACCGGAATAACCACCACTAATTTCATAATTAGCATTGACCAATTGACTAAGCGAAACCAATGTAGAAACAACGGCATCTTTATTACTATCAACCTGAGATCGAATCAAGAAATGAACATTAAGTTGATTATCTAAAATATTTAAAATACCTAAATTCAATGAAGTTTCAACAACACCATGAATTTGATTACTCATGCGAATCACGCCATTAGGCGCTGCATTCAACCAATTAATGATTTTATTTTGATGTTCAGTAGTTAAAACACGTTTAATTTTGTCCGATTCAACATCAGATAACGTAATTGATAATGATGGTTCTACCTGCCCAAACTCATTTTGTAACACTTGCTGATACTGTTCAATGATTGACTTAAGTTTAGGTAAATCTTCTTTACTTAGTGTGATTTCGACAAATGCTTCTCTTGGAATCGCATTGCGTAATGAGCCACCTTGAATATCAGCTAACCTAAACGAGATATCTTGAGCATATTCAGCTAAAAATCTTGCCATTAGTTTAATCGCATTTCCGCGTCCTAGATGAATATCACAGCCTGAGTGACCACCTTTAAGGCCTTTAAGAGAAATGCGCATATAACAATCATGTTTTTCCGGCATTACGGCATAAGTCACAGCAAAAGTTGTCGTAAAATCAACACCACCAGCACAACCGGTAAATATTTCGCCTTCATCTTCAGAATCAGTATTAATTAAAAACTGACTTTTTAACCAATTAGGTTGCAAACCAAATGCACCATGCATACCTGTCTCTTCTGATGTGGTGACTAACACTTCAATTGGCCCATGTTCAACAGCAGGATCGATTAATACAGCCAATGCAGAGGCTAGCCCGACACCATTATCTGCGCCTAACGTTGTACCTTTTGCTTTAACCCATTCACCGTCAACGTAAGCATTAATAGGATCGGTAAAAAAGTCATGGTTAGTTCCTTCATTTTTTTGCGGTACCATATCCATATGAGCTTGTAAGGCAATTGAAGGACAATTTTCCATACCTTTGGTGGCAGATTTAGTTAATAAAATATTACCTGCTTTATCGATCTTATGTTCAATATGATGAGAAATGGCAAAATCAACAATATATTTAGTTATCATTTGCTCATAATGAGAAGGGTGTGGAATTTTACAAATATCGTTAAAGATCTGCCAAACAAATTTTGGATTTAAGTGTGAAAGCATATTTTATCCTCAATATTAGATAGCTAATAAATTAATGAGTGGTTTTTTTTGTCTAATCACTCTATAATAAGGTGCAATTTTACATCTATTTCTAGTCCATTAATATTAATTTATTAAAATCGTAAATTCGATTAAAATTGCAGGTTACTCATGTCAATAGAACAAACATTAACAGAAGACGAAATTCAAGCAAAAAAACAGCACAAAGCAGAGCTTATTGCTGAAAAAGAAAAATTCACTGTCACTTGGGAAATGCTACAAGCCTACGGGCGCCAACTCTCTAAACGTCTATTACCCGCTAATCAATGGAAAGGCATTATTGCCGTTAGCCGCGGTGGTTTAGTTCCAGCAGCAATTTTAGCTCGTGAATTAAGTATCCGTTATGTTGATACTGTATGTATTTCAAGTTATGACCATGATCATCAACGTGAAAAATTAATTCTTAAACAAGCTAATGGCGACGGTGAAGGCTTTATTGTTGTTGATGATTTAGTCGATACAGGTAGCACCGCACATACAATTCGTGATATGTACCCTAAAGCACGTTTTGTTACAATTTTTGCCAAACCAGCCGGCAAACCATTAGTCGATGATTATATTGTTGATATTGATCAAGATACATGGATTGAACAACCTTGGGACACAGGTGTTATGTTTGTAAAACCAATCAGCGATCATAAATAGTCAACAAGGAATCAATCATCATTATGGCTACTACCGAAAATTTATCTGAAAAAATATTTAAACCACAGTATGATTATCCAGAAACATCATCACTGATCAATCGGTTAGACAGTAGTAACGGTAGTAGCATAAGTCCGCTTGACGGGGATGTTGATTCCAGATGGTACCGAATCATCAACCCTATTTTATGGTTCTGGCGTGGTTTACCCAAATTAGAAATTGAAGCCGTGTTATCTAAGATCGCTGCTTCAACCAAACGTCACACCAATGATAAATGGCTTGATTCAGTCATTGGGTATCAACCAGGTAATTGGATTTATGAATTTTTAAACCAAGCAGCCGAATGGCAAGCTAAAGCAGATAGTTTCGATCTGGCAACGCTGACTGATGAAGATAGAAAAAAATTACATGATTATTTTTTAATAGCCAGTGAATATTCAAGTATTGCGAGCTATCCGCATTTTAAAAATGACGAACTGGCGATGTATGCCCAAACTTGTGCATATCAATCTTATCTAAAGGCACTTGAGTTTTCGCCTTACACAACAAAACAGATTGAATTTAAAGTTGAAAATCGCAGTGTTAAAACATTTTTACATTTACCCGAAAACTGTGATGGCGTATGCCCTGTCGTGTTAGTCTGTAATGCATTAGGTAATTTACAAATCGACTATTATCGCTACTTTAGTGAATACTTAGCTCCACAAGGTTTTGCAATGCTAACAGTAGATTTGCCAACAGTAGGCTTTAGTCGAAATTTTGTATTAACTCAAAATAGTAGCCAAATTCATCAAGCAATAATTGAACAACTAGCGACAGTACCTTGGGTCGATAGCAATCGTGTAATTGTTGCAGGATTCCGTTTTGGTTCACACATTGCAACACGTCTTGCTTATTTGATGCCAAATAAAATAAAGGGACTTTTCAACTTCACACCTTTTGTGCATCAAATATTTGTTGATAAAGCCTTACAACAAAATCTACCAAATTGTTACAAAGATATGTTAGCTTGTCGTTTAGGTTTAACATCAGTATCAAATCAGCAGTTAGCAGCTGAATTAAATTACTTTTCTTTAAAAAATCAGGGTTTATTAACTCATTGTTGTCCTGTGCCAATCATGAATGTCATCTTTGAAGAGGATAAGTTGAGTAATTTAACTGAAGCAAAATTAATCCAATCTTCAAAGTTAAGCAAAATTGTGACTATTCCTAAAACACCGTTACAAAAAGGCTTACAAAACGCTTTAACTCAATCAGTCAAATGGATGGAATCTATTTGTAATAGATGATTTAAATAAGATTATTGCTATGACTAATAAAAAAAAGCAAACTGTCGTTATTAAGTTAGGTACCAGTGTTTTAACTGGTGGAACTAAACAGCTAGATCGTGCTCGAATAGTTGAACTGATTCGGCAATGCTCTTATTTACATCAAATTGGTCACAAAATTATTATAGTTACATCGGGAGCAATTGCTGCTGGTCGAGAGTATCTAAACTTCCCTAGCCTTCCAAATACTGTAGCATCAAAACAATTACTTGCTTCTGTTGGTCAAAGTAAACTTATCCAGCTTTGGGAACAGTTGTTTTCAATATATAAAATTTTTATTGGACAAATGTTACTGACACGAGCTGACTTAGAGGATCGTGAACGCTTTTTAAATGCACAAGATGTACTAAAAGCGATGCTAGATAATCATATTGTACCTGTTATCAATGAAAATGACGCTGTAGCTACAGCCGAAATTAAAGTGGGTGATAATGATAACCTATCAGCACTAGCGGCAATTTTAGCTGAAGCCGATAAACTCATATTACTGACAGATATTGAAGGATTATATACTGCCGATCCAAGATCTGATACCAATGCTCAATTAATAAAAGAAGTTTCTCATATTGATGAGAGTTTACGAAACATAGCTGGTGATAGTGTTTCAGGGCTGGGAACCGGCGGTATGAGCACAAAAATTCAAGCAGCTGAAGTAGCAGGTAGTGCAGGAATAGAAGTAATAATTGCAGCAGGGAATAAAGAAAATGTGATTATTGATGCAGTCAATAATCAATCGGTGGGCACGCGTTTTTTACCACAGAAAACCCCATTAGAGCATCGAAAACATTGGCTATATGGTGCACCTAATGCAGGGAAGGTGTTGCTTGATGACGGTGCTATAAATGCTATTTTAAATAATGGTAGTTCGCTATTACCAAAAGGAATTATAGCGGTTGAAAAAGATTTTTCACGGGGAGAAGTAATAAACATCTGTGATAAATCAGGAAAACAAATCGCACGAGGTGTAAGCCGTTATAATAGTGATGCGCTAAAACAAATAGCAGGACATCACTCACAAGAAATTAGTCAAATTATTGGCTATGAATATGGCTCTGTAGCCGTACATCGGAATGATATGATTATCAAATAATAAGGAGGTTAAAATGGGACTAGCTATAGGTGGTGTAATAGCCAACTGGTTTGGTGTATTAATTGTTTACTTGAATTCACTAAATGAATTAGGTTATCAAATATTATTACCGTACACAATAATATCTGCATTAATAAGTACTCTAGGTATTTTATTTGCAGGAAATAATCAAAAATTAGCAGGTATTTTAATTATTATTGGCAGTATACTCTTTGTCCCTTTAGGTTTAATAGGGATTTTTGGTGGAAGAAAAATAATTAACAAAGCTAATGAAAAATCATTAGAAGAAAGACGTGATTTTTAGATAAATAGGATATTAATTTTAAGGTTATGAATGGACTCCAAAACATAAAATGTTTTCATGCTCGACGACATGTCATACCGTTTATTCTATTAAGTATAATTATTTTGTTCGTTTCTTTGTCTTTACCAAATAACCTAAATATAAGTTCAGGTCAGAAAAACAAATCTAACGAGGTGTAAGCCGTTATAATAGTGATGTTCTAAACAAATAGCAGGACATCACTCACAAGAAATTAGTCAAATTATTAGCTATGAATATGGCTCTGTAGCCATACATTGGAATGATATGATTATCAAATAATAAGGAGGTTAAAATGGAACTGGCTATAGGTGGTGTAATAGCCAACTGGTTTGGTGTATTAATTATTTACTCGAATTCACTATACAACTCAAGTTATCGAATAATATTACCGTATGTAATAATATCTGCGTTAATTAGTACATTAGGTATTTTATTTGCAAGATATCATCAAAAAATAGCGAGTATTTTTATTATTATTGGCAGTATACCCTTTATCCCTTTAGGTTTAATAGGGGTTTTTGGTGGAAGAAAAATAATTAACAAAGTTGATGAAAAAATATGAGAAGAAAAACGTAATTTATAGAAAATTGGATATTAATTTTAAGGACATGAATGGACTCTCAAAATATAAAATGTTTTCATGCCAGACGACACGTCGTACTGTTAATTATATTAAGTATTGTTACTTTGTTTGTTGCTTTGTCTTTACCTGATGAGCTAAAGATAAGTTTAGGATTGCCCATAATCCTAGTTATTCGTGCTTTTTGGCAATACAAATTGGTTTATATTTCAATTGGAGAAGATTTTATTACTTATCGACCTGCAGCTCCAATAAGAAGTAGTATAAGTATACTTTTTAAGGAAATCACATCAGTTAGTTATAAAAATAATAAAGTGATAATCAATTACATAAATAAAATTAGTAACAAGCAATACACTGTAAAGATACCTTTATCAGTTATGGAAGTCGCGGAAAAAGAGAAGCTTTTAAGCACTTTACATATCATCTTGAAAGATAAAGAAAAATAAACTATAAAATTATAATTTTATGCAAAAAAGGGATCTTTGCCATACCTTTTTTATTAATTTAAAAGTTTATTTTATGAATTTATAATATATTGCCAATGCTGTAATTGAAATTAATTATTATTGAATGATATAGATCATGAATTTAAATATTTAACTAATGGTTGCAGCTTATCAATAAAACATAATTAAAAAGTTACCTAATGAGTATTGAGAACTATTGTGTAAATTAGCGATAGATGATCAAATTTGAGTACTTTATTAACATATTTTACAGCCTTTATAACAGATAAATTTGTTTACTTGCTATATTGGCTTCTTTTTTACATCAAATACCTTCTTATCTCTGCTTGCTTTTAAGCTTCATAATTGACAATCACCTGAAAAATACATTATTGTTGGAATAAATTGATTCCTATTAGCAAAATTTGTTTAAAGTGACAGCGCTTACCTTTTTAAATCTATTAATTATTATATAGGTTTTATTAATAAGGATTAGAGTGGGATAACCTGTATAATATCATTAGATAAATTATTTGTTAGAGAATCTGTATTCTGTCAAACACAGTTGAGAGTAAAATCTATTAAGGTTAAGTAATGATAAACCAAATTGGAAAGTTAGCAAAACAAGCCTCATATCAATTAGCACAGTGCCCAACTAAAATCAAAAATCAGGCTTTAATTAGTATTGCTGATTTATTGGAGCAAAGCTTTCAAAGTATTTTAGAGGCTAATCAAAAAGATATTGCTATAGCAAAAAATCAAGGATTAAGTGAGGCAATACTTGATCGTTTATTATTAACTCCAGAGCGACTATCCTCTATTGCCAATGATGTTCGCAAAGTTGTCACCTTAACCGATCCTATTGGGCAAATTATTGATGGCTCAACATTAGAAAGTGGTTTAAAGTTACAACGCCAAAGAGTACCGCTAGGGGTGATTGGTGTAATTTATGAAGCTCGCCCTAATGTTACTATAGATATTGCGGCTCTCTGTTTAAAAACAGGTAATGCAGCGATACTTCGTGGTGGAAAAGAAACGGTTAATACTAATGCGGCTATCATATCGATTATTCAACAAGCATTAAATCAAGCAGGCTTACCTGAATCTGCCATTCAATCAATCGATAATCCTGATCGTAAATATATCTCTGAGTTACTCAAACTAGATAAATATGTCGATATGATTATTCCAAGAGGTGGAGCAGCATTACATCAATTATGTCGAGAGCAATCCACAATTCCGGTGATCACCGGTGGGATTGGCGTCTGCCATATTTTTGTTGATGAAAGTGCCGATATAGAAAAAGCGCTACCCATAATTGTCAATGCTAAAACTCAGCGCCCAAGTACTTGTAATACCGTTGAAACACTGTTAGTTCATCAAAACATTGCGCCGGAATTTTTAGTTAAATTAAGTCAAACAATGGCTGATAATCAGGTAAATTTACATGCTGATAAAAAAGCTTATGAACAATTAAAATCGGGTGAAGCGACAGTCGAACTGGTCAGTGACGAACAATTACGCCAAGAATGGCTCTCAAAAGATCTCAATGTGGTGTTGGTAAACTCAATTGACTGTGCAATAAAACATATCAGAGAATATGGGAGTGGCCATTCAGAATCTATTTTGACCCGTAACTTAGCCAAAGTTGAGCAATTTGTTAACCAAGTTGATGCCGCAGCCGTCTATGTCAATGCCTCTACACGTTTTACTGACGGTGGACAATTTGGGTTAGGAGCCGAAGTTGCGGTCAGTACTCAAAAATTGCATGCCAGAGGTCCAATGGGACTTGAAGCATTAACAACCTATAAATGGATAGGTTTTGGTGATGATTTAATACGAGAATGAATCTAGCACACTGTTCGGCAAAGCCGAACAGCTATTTGGCTTGATCTAGTCAAAATTACGCATCAACAATGCATAATTTAAATCGATATCTTCAGGAATTGGGATGTAAACAATATGACCGTCACCTAATCCGGCAGGCACCGGTTGACCTTTTTTGTTCTCCATTCGTTCAATAACAAAGGTTATATTGCCTTTTGGCGTCATCATTTCAACACTATCACCCACTGAAAACTTATTTTTAACAATAATTTCAGCTAACCCATTTAAACGCTCACCGCTAAACTCACCAACAAACTGTTGTCGTTCTGAAACCGAATGGCTATGCACATAATTTTGCATATCTTCATGCTTATGACGACGCAAAAAGCCTTCGGTATATCCTCGATGAGCCAATGAATCAAGTTCAGCTAACAAATGCGGATCAAAAGGTTTGCCTTCGCATGCCGCATCAATTGCTTGTCGATAAACTTGTGCTGTTCTGGCACAATAATAGTAAGATTTAGTCCTACCTTCAATTTTCAAAGAATGAACACCGATTTTTGTTAAATCTTCCACTAATTCAACAGCTCTTAAATCTTTAGAATTCATGATATAAGTACCATGCTCATCTTCAAAAGCTTGCATATATTCACCCGGTCGACCGGATTCTTCGAGCATAAATACTTTATCAGTTGTTGGACCAATGCCTAAAGTGGGTTCAACTTGTTGTACCGGTATAGGTTCACATTTATGGACAATCTGCCCTACTTCATCTTCTTTACCTTCAGCAACTTTATACTCCCAGCGACAAGCGTTAGTGCACGTACCTTGGTTTGAATCACGTTTGTTAATATAACCCGATAATAAACAACGGCCAGAATAAGCCATGCAAAGCGCACCATGAATAAACACTTCTAATTCCATTTCCGGAACTTTTTCTCGTATCTCAGCAATCTCATCAAGCGATAACTCACGGGATAACACCACTCGGGTTAAACCCATTTTGTGCCAAAATTTAACTGTCGCCCAATTTACTGCATTGGATTGTACCGATAAATGAATTTCCATTTCAGGAAAATGTTCCCGAACTAGCATAATTAAACCAGGATCTGACATAATAAAAGCGTCCGGTTTCATATTGACAATCGGTTCTAAATCACGGATAAACGTTTTAAGCTTTGAGTTATGCGGCGCAATGTTTACTACAACATAAAACTTTTTACCTTGAGCATGCGCCTCATTAATCCCGATAGCGAGATTTTCATGATTAAATTCGTTATTGCGAACACGTAGACTATAACGTGGTTGCCCTGCATAAACAGCATCAGCGCCATATGCAAAAGCATAACGCATATTTTTAAGAGAACCAGCAGGAGAAAGTAACTCTGGTTTTGTATACAAGTTTGTCATTAAAAAATGCCTCTGATTTCAAGTCAGTATTACTTATTAGTAATAGGTTAAGCAAAATAAGTTGGGCATTTTACGCTTTAGCATTGTGCTTGGCAAATATATTTAAAAATGCCAAAAACATCACAAATGTTCGATGTAAAGAAAACGATTTTTACATTAAAGTATGACAATACTCACATCAATTCACAATATTCAGTTGTATCAAAAATTTTTTATGTATTTTAACTAAACGCATAAAGTTAATAACAAATCCAAGCATTAATTATTTTATACACAAAATTTATTGTAATTATATTGTTGAGGAGAAAACAAATGTCAGAACTGATTAACTGGTATGGTGCGCTGATTGGATTATTCCTGGCTATATTGTTAATTTTAAGGGGCATAAATCCGGTCTACTCATTATTCTTTGGCGCTATCATTGGAGCATTTATTGGCGGGGCGAATTTAATTCAAACTGTTGCAATTTTAACTAACGGAACACAAAGCATCATGGGCACAGTGATACGGGTACTAGCTGCCGGCATCCTTGCTGGTGTGATGATGGAATCCGGTGCTGCTGAAACAATAGCACAAGCTGTTGTAAAAAAATTAGGTGAAAAAAAAGCACTGCTAGCTTTAGCCTTAGCAACTGGCATTATTACGGCTTCAGGGGTGTTTATACCGGTTGCTGTTTTAATTGTTGCACCAATTGCGCTATCTGTTGGCAATAAAATGAAGATATCTCGTTTAGCGCTGTTATTAGCCTTATCCGGTGGCGGAAAAGCAGGAAACATTATTTCACCCAATCCCAATACCATTGCCGTTGCTAATGGATTTAATTTAAGCTTAAGCGATGTCATGATTGCAGGCTTTTTACCGGCACTATTTGGACTATTAGCAACAGTACTGATCGCTTCTTTGATTAAAAATAAAAGTGACACAATTACAAATCAAGAAGTCATGGCATTAAAAAATCAAGAGCAAGATAAATTAGACACCCCATCATTAGCGAAAGCGATTGTGGCACCGGCCACGGCAATTTTATTATTAATGCTTAACCCTATCGGTAATATTTTACATATTCAATTCCTTGCCAATTTAAAAATAGACGCATTATTTATATTGCCACTCGCTGGAATGATTGGCATGCTAGCAATGGGACAACAGAGCAAAATTATTTTATTTACCAAATCTGGAATTGAAAAAATGACACCAACCGTACTAATTTTAATTGGTGCAGGTGCAATCGCTGGATTAATCGCATCATCAAATTTAGCCAGTCAAGTTATAGCAATGATCGAATCAATGGGTATTTCAGGTTACTATTTATCCCCCATTTCGGGAACTTTAATGGCAGCCGCTACAGCTTCGACATCAACAGGCGTCATTATTGCAACCGGCGCTTTTGGGACAACCATTATGGATATGGGCGTTCCAACAATTAGTGCTGCCGTGATGATGCACACAGGCGCTACAGTTATTGACTCCTTACCACAGGGCAACTATTTCCATGTCACAGCCAATAGCATGAACATGTCAATAAAACAACGGATGAAGCTGATTCCCTATGAGGCGCTTGTTGGTGGAACAATGACATTAGTTGCAACAATTTTCTACGCATTTATTTATTAATATCAGGAATAATATTATGAAACACAAAACATTTGTACTTGCACCCGATTCTTTTAAAGAGTGTTTGACCGCTAAAGCGGTTTGCCAAGCAATGGAGTCCGGATTAAAAAAAGTGTTCCCTGATGCAAAATTTATCCATGTTCCCATGGCTGATGGTGGTGAAGGAACCACTCAATCTTTAGTTGATGCCACAAATGGAACATTACACGCTTGCCAAGTCACCAGTCCCCTAGGTGATAAAATCACAGCTCATTATGGAATTTTAGGAGATAAAACTACCGCCGTCATTGAAATGGCAAGCGCTAGTGGGATTCATCTTGTGCCAAAAACAAAACGCAATCCACTCATTACTACAACCTTCGGCACCGGAGAATTAATCATTGAATGCCTAAAACATGGCGTTAAAAAAATTATACTGGGTATCGGTGGAAGTGCGACTAATGACGGTGGAGCAGGAATGGCTCAAGCATTGGGTATAAAATTTTATGATAATGAAGGTAAAGAACTGCCTAAAGGTGGTGGTGCATTGGGTAAATTAGCCAAAATAGACATAATGGAAGTTAACCCACTTTTACGCAATATCGAAATCATTGTTGCCAGTGATGTAAGCAACCCATTATGTGGCGAAAAAGGCGCATCTTGCGTATTTGGTCCACAAAAAGGGGCGACGGCTGAAATGGTTAAACAATTAGATCAGAATTTACAACATTATGCTTCAATCATTAAATCACAGCTAGGTAAAGATGTAGCAACGATTCCCGGTGCAGGTGCTGCCGGCGGGCTTGGTGCAGGTTTAATGGCATTTACAAACAGTAAAATGCAAAAAGGAATCGACATTGTTATCCATTACAGTGAACTACGCCAAAAATTAAAAGGTGCTGATTTTTGTTTTACAGGAGAAGGCGGCATTGATTATCAAACTAAATTTGGTAAAACACCTTATGGTGTTGCGCAAGTTGCTAAAGCGCAAAATGTGCCAGTGATTGCACTAGCGGGGACTATCGGGAAAAATATTGAAGAGCTCTATCCAAATGGAATTGATGCAATTTTCGGTATTATTCCTTCCGCATCACCAATTGAAGAACTCTTATTAAACGGCTTTAAAAATATTGAGCAAACAAGTGAAAATATTGCTCGTTTAATCAAAATTAGCCAAACATAAAACTAAAGCGATTAGTTTTCATGGGTAATAATACGCAACATCGTACTATTACCCATTCGATAAGGACAAACGAAAGATTTGTTATTTTTAAAATAATTAATAAAACTAAAAACATTATTTAATTGATGACAAATGATAGATTAAGCAAAAAAGCAATAATCAATTAAAACACGTTTGATTATTAAACGCTATAACGAATCATCTTTATAAATTAATGGTAGATATTCATTCCAACGGTATTCTCGAATTGGCATAGGTTTAGCATTTTCGAAATACAACACTAAAGCTGGTTTAATACCATTCCAATTATCAACAAATTCATAGCGCACCAAAAAGCCTTCATTGATTAATTTTTTTGCTTTTGCATGATAGTTAAAATAGCTCATATTCGGATTATATAATTAGTTTAAGTTAGCATTAGAATAATAGATTAATATTTGTACCACGCCTGAATTTGTTGATCAATGACATCTAGGAAATTTATTCTAAGTTAATTCTAAGTATTGTATTAATCGCGTTAAAAATTAGTACTGTCTTTCTGCTCCCCAATAGCATTTGGCATTTTTGGTGTTGGTGTTAATGCATATGCAACAACAGCGGCGAATACAGCAACAATTAGGCTAACAACGACTGACGCTTGGTGACGATTAACAATGACAACTTTATCAAAAACACTCGCTTTTCTGGATAAATCATAATCAAGCGGATTTTTTTTCATTGTTTAATTAGACATCTGTAATGTTGTTATCAAAGCCGTTTGGAAATTTATTGCAAATATTTTGAAGAAGTGAAAGAGAGGTGTCGAGTTGATATATTTCTTTTTCGGTCAGTCCGTTGGGGTTTTTATGATATATCAGCATATTGGTAGTACTCCACTTTTGTATAGGCTTTTTCTATTGCTTCCAGCTTGTTATATTGAACTTGTCCGCCTTGAATTTCATTTCCTTTAGCGTGCAACATATGGGTATCTATCACAACACCCACATGAGACGGAAGATCACCAACATAAACAAGAAACACTGCATTGTTACTCTTTTCACATGGTTTCCAGTTTCTAAGTGATTCTGGGATGGCTTAATTTTGAATTGTCGTTTTCTATGATTGATAACCTGTAATTGTTTTTAGTTGGATTCTTAAAACATGTCGATAATAAAGAACCACCAGCCCCCCAACAATCCATTTCATTAAAAGTACATGCTCTATCTACCCATTTTGTACCAATCACCTTGTTAATAAATTCATTAACTGCCGTGTTTTTATGCATAAGCCAGTCCTCTGTATTCTTCAAGCGTATAAATTGGTTTGCTCTCTGTATGCGTAGGTTTTGCCAGCACCATTGAATTATCATCCGTTGCTGTAATTTCACCGGCGGTGCGGTTAAATCTTATGCCCTCTTCCGATATATAAAGTGAGTAGCGTTGTGTTGGCTTATTCATTGATAGCTCGTTATATTGT
>NZ_JAFNOK010000037.1:0-890 GCF_026536305.1 Gilliamella sp. B3892 | reverse complement strand
CACTATGCACACGTTGACTGTCCGGGACATGCTGACTATGTTAAAAACATGATCACTGGTGCGGCTCAAATGGACGGCGCTATCCTAGTAGTAGCAGCAACTGACGGCCCAATGCCACAAACTCGTGAGCACATCCTTTTAGGACGTCAAGTAGGTGTTCCTTACATCATCGTATTTTTAAACAAATGTGATATGGTTGATGATGAAGAGTTATTAGAATTAGTTGAAATGGAAGTACGTGAACTTCTATCTCAATACGACTTCCCGGGTGATGATACACCAGTAATTCGTGGTTCAGCGTTAAAAGCGTTAGAAGGCGACGCAGCATGGGAAGATAAAATTGTTGAATTAGCTGAAGCTTTAGACAGCTACATTCCGGAACCAGAGCGTGATATCGATAAACCATTCCTACTTCCAATTGAAGACGTGTTCTCAATTTCAGGACGTGGTACAGTGGTAACAGGTCGTGTAGAGCGTGGTGTAATCAAAGTTGGTGAAGAAGTTGAAATCGTTGGTATCAAACCAACTACAAAAACAACTTGTACTGGCGTTGAAATGTTCCGTAAATTACTAGACGAAGGTCGTGCTGGTGAGAACGTAGGTGTATTACTTCGTGGTACAAAACGTGAAGAAATCGAACGTGGTCAAGTATTAGCAAAACCAGGTTCAATCACTCCACATACAGATTTTGAATCAGAAGTGTATATCCTAAGCAAAGATGAAGGTGGTCGTCATACTCCATTCTTCAAAGGCTACCGTCCACAGTTCTACTTCCGTACAACTGACGTAACGGGTACTATTGAATTACCAGAAGGCGTAGAAATGGTAATGCCAGGTGATAACATCAAAATGACAGTATCATTAATTCACCCAATCGCAATGGCAGAAGG
>NZ_JAFNOK010000036.1:0-1010 GCF_026536305.1 Gilliamella sp. B3892 | reverse complement strand
GAATTAAAAGAGACCTATCCGGAAAGAGAATTTATCACCCAATGGCAGGAGAGTGATTTAGCCTTTATTCAGCGACTGTTAGCCGATATCGGTGTCTGGTTTCGTTTTGAAACGCATGCCGAGCATCATTGTGATGTCCTTGTTATCAGTGATGATGAACAAGGTTATCATCAGGCGGCTGATATTGAGTACAAACAGCCGAGCGGTATGACCGATGACGGCGTTGAAAGCGTATGGGATATCCAGTTAGACAGTCAGGTGGTCGAGTCCTCAGTCAAGGTGCAGGATTACAACTACCGGGATGCCAAAGCCAGTTTACTCAGTGATGTCAACAGTCAACCGAAAGAGACCACCACCTACGGAACGGATTACCGCTATGCTGAGCACTATAAAGGCTTAAATGCAAATGGCGTAAAAACCGCGCAGGATAATGATGAAAGCCAGCCAAGTGACAATGATGACAGCGCTGATGAAAAAGATAATAGCCGCCATATTGAAAGCGGGCAATGGTATGCACGTATTCGTCATGAACACGCAATCAGTGAAAAAATCATCATCAGCGGCGCCAGCAACCACTACAATCTGGCACCGGGACAACGGATTCACATAAAAGGCAGCCCGCTGGCTGATATCGATGACGGCGTGATTATTTTAAGTGTTGAAGGACAAGGTAACCGCACCGATGCTTATGAGCTGCGCTTTACGGCGATACCGTATCAAGCCTTTAAACCTTACCGGCCAAAACCGATAGCCTGGCCGACAGTCGGCGGAACATTACCGGCACGGGTCACCAGTCCGGATAATGACACTTACGGTTATATCGATACGCAAGGACGCTATCGGGTCAAATTCAACTTTGACTTAAAAAACTGGAAAAACGGTGAAGAGAGCCTGTGGGTCAGATTAGCCAAACCGTATGCCGGCAACACCTATGGCTTTCACTTTCCGTTAATTGACGGCACAGAAGTGGCGATAGCCTTTACCGACAGCAACCCCGACCGCCCGTATAT
>NZ_JAFNOK010000035.1:0-1066 GCF_026536305.1 Gilliamella sp. B3892 | reverse complement strand
TTTTAAGTGTCATGCTTTACCTCGTGTGGATTTTAAATATAAAAAAACCGCCGAAGCGGTTTAAGAGATTTGATTATGAATGTCTCTCAACAAATAGAGATTCGGCATAACTAGATAACATAGACTTTTCTACATCACTATCTGCCTGTTCGATTATTTCGTTTAGCTGCTCCTCAGCATCATCAGGAAGCGGCTCCATATTAACAAGCTTAGAGGCTTGTTCTATTAACTTTTTAATTTTTTCCATTTGACGCCCTTATCTAATGATTCAAGAAATTTAAATAATTCTGGATATAGTCGCTTTTTAGCTTCATTGCGATTTTCAATGTAAAGTGAAAAGGATTCTGCAAGAAATTCCTTTTTGCTATCCCGTCCATATTTACTAATCGCTTATTGCCAGCCCTGTTCCCACCCTTTAGAGATAATATTGTCAATCTCTACACGATACTGATTATGTAATGCGTGTCCCATTTCGTGAGCATAAACCCCTCTAGGTGTTGGTACAGCGTTCCACGTAACATAATCCATTTCATTAATTATATTAGTTAATCGCTGATTCTTAAGATTAATAACGGAATTTAACGACTCGCTCTTGAATCCTAATGTTTTACTATATAAATCAACCAACAGCAATTCTTTTTTATCTACACTGCCTTTTGTAATAATCAGAGCGTTTGTATTTGGGGCAAATGCTGCAAGCATATTTTTATTTGGCTTACCATAGTAATGAACATCCCCATTTATTGACCCTCATATCTAAACTGTGGTAAATCGAACCGTTCCTGAATTTCTGATACCAATTTTAAGCATGGCGCCAGTTCTTTAGCGTCAATATCATTAGGTATATTAGAAATTTCAGTAATATTCTTTCTTGACCAGTCATTAAGCTCTTCTACTTCCGTTAATACCTGCCGTTTCGGTTTATATTGACCTTCCCATTCGTCGGCTTCTTTTAATAATCTCTCTACACTAGATTGGTTATATGGCTCGCCCTTTTCATTAAGCAGTACAGTTATTTGAGCGCAATAACAATTGAATCGGTTACCATTCTCTTCATACCATTCCT
>NZ_JAFNOK010000034.1:0-1096 GCF_026536305.1 Gilliamella sp. B3892 | reverse complement strand
TTTCAGTTAATCGCTCACAAATCAGTTGAGCCATGTAATTTTGACGAGATGCGGAATGCCCGCTTTTTTTAGGTTTGGCCATCACGTCACTAATCCGACTAGCAGTGACTTTGCCTAGACGTGCGTTAAACCATTCATTCGTTCGCTGTTCCATTTGCGTCTGCCATTTTTGCTATGCTGTCATAGATGCGACGTTTTTCGTCTGCTCCGATAAGTTTTTGATCTTCAATTAATAATGATTTCCAAAACTCACCCATGGCATCAACTCCTTTTTGTGCGGATTGTTCAACCGCTTTTATTAAGGATTCCCGTTTTTTGTTCAACTCATCCTCATTAATTTTTTGCGCCAGTTTTTCTTCTTCTGGTAAATCTTCACCAGCGTAAATATAAAAACCCAACCCAAACATAGAAATAGCTTTAGTTAGGCATCGCATTGTCGCCTTATTTATATCTACTGAGTTTGGATTTTTAATGGCGTGGTTTTTGAAGTCCATAACAGGTAGCCACATAAATCGAGTTGCTTCGTTCTTGTCTTCTTTTATTGTCAAAGTGACGCTTACTGTCATAGAGCCATCCAACTCTGTAGTCGGGGGGTTAATTGCGTACGTAGATTGTGGATAATGTTTCATTAATACACCCCAAGCCCAAGCCCACGACAAATATGTCAGACCATTTTTTTTCTCTAGTTTGTCGTTAACATTGATGGGAGATAGAGTGTCCCAGATTTTTTTTTCAAATGATTCTGCCATTTGCATATTCTCTCTAATTAGTTGCTATTTGGAGCATCCAATGAATCATCATAAATAACCCACCGAATGCTAAAATTAGGGTACAAAAAAGGGCAAATTTTTTTTCGCCCTTAGTTAATTCGTAATCTTTGTCAAATCGGTCTGTGTCATGTACGTTACAGCCGACATGATCTGTTGGTATTGTGTTCATTTTTTCATTACTCAATTCTGTAAAAAAGCCCTCACTAGAGAGCAAATAGGATGTAGCAATGTGCCGTCTTTTCGAGCTGTCATTATCTTTTCATGTATTCAGCTTTTGCTTGTGAGTAGCAGATATCAACTATAAATTGATCATAGATTTCTTTATC
>NZ_JAFNOK010000033.1:0-1191 GCF_026536305.1 Gilliamella sp. B3892 | reverse complement strand
AATTACACTTCTCAATGACATTTAATAAATGCTCGTTATATCGTAAGCTATCACCAAAAGTCATGGGATTAGGTGGTAAATTTGGTAAACAGTCACTTAATAGATTGGCTGGTATCGGTCGATTCACGTATACTTTTCGCTCGGTTGTACAAGCTTGCAGAAACAGGCATAGGCACAAACTGCTTAGCGCAATCATTATCTTTGAGTTGCTCATTAATTTGCTCCTGCCGTTCTAGTGATTGATTTTCTAGTTCACGTTTTGATAATTCGTTATCTGCGATGATTTGGCTGTTTCTAAATATGGTTTGCTCTAGCTGGTTAATTTGATTAGTTAGCTCGGCATTGGCTTCTTTTAACCGCTTTTTCTCCTGATAATTGTTGTAGCCAAAATAAATAGAAAAAACAAAACCGACAATAAGTAATATTATGCTTAATAACTTTTCTTTACTCATAGCAAACCGTTCTTATAAATCGTCTTACCGCCCTGCTTAACAGCAGTCAAAACTATCTGGCGATTATTATTAGGATTAAAGCCGATATGCACCCATTGATTATGCTCTTGAATGAGTTTGTCGAACTGGACTCCCGCATCGATTAATCGTTGGCAAATCTCTTTAGGTGTGCCGTATGATGAATGGAAATCTACCGCTAATCCTTTCGTGTGTGCGCTAGTTGACACTCCACCAACACGTGCATTTAATGCTGGGCAACGATAACCTGATGTAATGTTAATTGGCTTACCTAGTGCCTGCCTTACAAACTCCAGTTTAATAGCTGTTAATTGCACATTAGGCATTAGGTCGGCCGGCACTGAGTTATCAATCTGTAATCTGTCCGCTGTTGTTGAGCGTGTAAATTCGTCCAATGTAAAATGTTCTGTTAAGTTCATTAACCATCCCCTTTGGCTTTTCTTATTAACCGTTCTTCTAATGCTTTGATTAGAGCCGCACCTGACCAACCAGCTAAGCCAGCTATACCACCTGCTAACTCAAAGTCCCAATTAAAATAACTTGCGGCTAATACAACAAGCGTTCCAGCAAATATCGATATAAATATTTGTGCAACTAGCACCCAGATATGGAATTTATTGCCGTTTAGAAACTGATAGCAATAGCTAGATAATGAACCGAGTAAAGTGACAAAAAATAAATAAACAACAACTGTCCAATTGACGTTGTCAGGATCTTTTAT
>NZ_JAFNOK010000032.1:0-1201 GCF_026536305.1 Gilliamella sp. B3892 | reverse complement strand
TAACGCACCAGCGCTGATTTGTTCCCGACAAAGCAGCGCCTCGCCAAACATCCCTGTTTGGCGTGCTAACCTCTCTCAGTTGTCGACGCTTTGTGAAGGTGCAATCTGGTGCACTTTTATGATTTGGTGAAAAGTTACCGTTTAGGTTTTGGGATATTTTGAAAATATCTTAAAAATTTTGTTTTTATACTAAAACGTGGGTATTTTCTGAAGGTTTTTGGCAAGGGTTATGTTTTTTACTTAAACACCTATATTTTCTGAAACTTTTTGACAAGATTTTATGGGTAATGAAAGCCATAGTTTTTTAATCTGTAGGTTTCGGACGCTGGGAATTTGATTGATTTTTTCCTAATGATGTTAGCGTCCGAATAGAAGGACTCTGTGCATAATCCGCTCCCTCTCCGTACAACATTGTACTAAGCGGTTTTCCAATAAACATAAAAATTTTTGACAAGAACTTTCAGAAAATACCTACGTTTAAGCATAAAGCAGCCACTTTAACTAGTTTTAAAAATCCACTAATTCGGATGCTGTGATCGTATTGAAAAAATCGACCTAATAACAGCATTTGAATGCCTGAAATTTTCAAGATCCTATAAAACTTTGTCAAAAACTTTCAGAAAACATAGGTGTTTAAGTAAAAAAATTTTTGCACTTTAAAAATATCCTAAATCCCCTACCGCTTCTTTTCCCAAAAGCAAACAAGTGCACCAGACCGCACCTTCACAAAGCGCCGACAACTGAGTGAGGTTAGCACGCCAAACAAGGATGTTTGGCGAGGCGCTGCTTTGTCCGGAACAAATCAGCGCCGGTGCGTTAAGACCGAACGAAGGCGGAGGGCAGTCGAAGACCGCTTTGGGTGGTGCTGCGTGGGGGTTATTAGGGGGATTTCGCATAAAATCCCCCTAATTCGGACGCAGACATCGTATTGAAAATATCGACTAATTCACAGCGTCCGAAACTTGCAGATCAAAAACTTATAACTTGCAAAAACCCACAAAGTCTTGTCAAAAACTTTCAGAAAACATAGGTGTTTAAGTAAAAAAATTTTTGCACTTAAAAAATATCCTAAATCCCCTACCGCTTCTTTTCCCAAAAGCAAACAAGTGCACCAGACCGCACCTTCACAAAGCGCCGACAACTGAGAGAGGTTAGCACGCCAAACAAGGATGTTTGGCGAGGCGCTGCTTTGTCCGGAACA
>NZ_JAFNOK010000031.1:0-1303 GCF_026536305.1 Gilliamella sp. B3892 | reverse complement strand
ATGCCGGCAAGAGAAGGGAAAATCTTAAATTTACGTGATATCGAGCAAGGGCTTGAAAATCTTCAGCGCATACCAACAGTCAGCACGCAAATGCAATTAGTCCCGGGTGATAAGCCGGGTGAAAGCGATATTATGATTAGTCGCAAGCAGACTAAAATGTGGCGATTAGGGTTATCGATTGATGACTCGGGTACCAAAGCTACCGGTCGTGATCAGGGCGGTGCCACGTTATATCTGGACAACCTGTTATCATTGAGTGATTCGTTTTATGGATCAGTAGGACATGATTTAAACGGAAAAGGCGAATACGGCTCCCGTAACTTTTTATTGTCCTATTCGGTACCTTTCGGCTATTGGACGCTCAATACCTCATTATCCGGTAATAAATATCATCAAACTGTAGCCGGGCAAAATGTCAATTATCAGTACAGTGGGCGCAGCCGTAATGCCAATATCCAACTTAGCCGCGTTATTCACCGTAATGAGTCACAAAAAACAACCTTAAGCTATGGCCTTTCACTGCGTCAATCGCATAACTATGTCAATAATACGGAGCTTGAAGTTCAGCAGCGTAAAACCACCCATTGGCAACTGGGTTTACAGCATCGACACTATATTAAAGATATCACGTTAGATGCGGGTATAACTTATCAAAAAGGCGTACGTTGGTTTAATGCTAAAAAAGCGCCGGAAGAAAAAAGCCCGGAAAATAGCGGCAGTCCCCTGTCAGAGATCTTTTTAGTTAACTTTTCAGCCAATGTCCCATTTAGTTTGGCTGAGCAACCGTTTCGCTATCGATTAGATTATCAAGGGCAATATACCCGAGGGGGGGATTTAACCTCACCTGAACAGTTTTCAATCGGCGGACGTTGGAGTGTACGCGGTTTTGATGGCGAGCTTACCTTGAAAGCCGATCGAGGCTGGTATTTACGTAATGAGTTTGCCTGGCAAGCACCGCTTAATCACGAGCCTTATCTGGGTATTGATACCGGTGAAGTATCCGGTACCAAAAGTGAGTACCTGCTTGGCCGACATTTAACCGGTGGCGTAGTTGGTGTGCGGGGCAATAATTATGGATTCTATTATGACGTCTTTGCCGGTAAGCCAATTCGCAAACCGAAAGGATTTAAAACCAATCCATTGACGTTAGGCTTTAATATCAATTGGAATTATTAACTGAGTATTGCGTGAATTACACATCGTATACCCGACCAGTTATACATGGAAATAAGTAATAAACAGAATGGAATGAAGGAATTAAAAAATGAATAAGCACCTATATCGAGTCATTTTTAATAAAAAA
>NZ_JAFNOK010000030.1:0-1649 GCF_026536305.1 Gilliamella sp. B3892 | reverse complement strand
AGCAATAGCTAGATAATGAACCGAGTAAAGTGACAAAAAATAAATAAACAACAACTGTCCAATTGACGTTGTCAGGATCTTTTATTGGCATGTTTAAATCTTCTTTTTAATTATGGGAGGTAGCGTACTAGCTAATAATTAAATGCTCGTGTGTGTCTAGCATTGCTACCGATTCTTGAAAAGAACTCAGTATGATACCTGTTCAGGATTACAGAGGCTGAAGGCTCTGTTATGGTGGGTCTAGCTGGACTCGAACCAATTACCTGTCAATTATGAGTTGACAGCTCATACCGTATGAGCTTTAGCCCCTTAAAATTTGGTGCAGGGTGTGAGATTCCAACTCACGAAGGGACGAGCCCTTGCGGTTTAACAAACCGGTGCATTAAATCAGTTCTGCCAACCCTACCTTTTTTGTAAAAAATACAATCAGCGTAAAGAACCATTTTCTAGCTTTTCATCATTAATGATTCGGTCTAATTTTTTCGTTTTTTATTTAATAATGGTTTAATAAAAAACGCTACAATTGGTTTTAGAACATAAAATAAAAAAGCCAATGTAAAAAGCGAAAAAAAAGCAAGAGAGAGAAGATTAATTGTAAGTTTTTCGTTAGATAAGAAAAAAAAATTTTATATCGAAATTAGAAATCAGCGACTTAATGAATGATTCTTCCATTATTATTCTCCGAGTGTATAAGTAATAACAGAATAATATGGAAATAAAAAAACACCCATTTAGCGCGCTTGTATTTTATGCACTCTGAATTGCATTATAAGCATATAATACGTTTAAACGTTTAAACAGTCAAGTGTTTTATTTTCTAAACCGCACAATCTCCAGTGAAATCTTTCCATAATTTTAATTTTTCTAGACATAAAAAAGCCCGCCTAAGCGGGTTTTAACAAAAGAGTTTAATATTTAATTAAATTTATTATTCTTTTTTTATGAAAGAAATTTGTACAATACCTACATTATTTATTCTATTTTCAGCTTTAATTACAGATAGAGTAATTTTTAATTCGGTATCAATATTATCCGTGTAAATTTTTTCTGCAATTATGCAGGGCCTATCTCCTTCACATGTAGGGTTAACCCAAAAATTATCGTGAGGCTCAATGCTTTTGTTAACAGAACTTGAATAATATAATTTATCAAATTTACTAATATATGAGTTATATAATGATATTGCCTTTTCACCAGTTGGATCATAACTCTCATCACTAATAACTGTTGGCGGAGCATAAAAATTACTATTTTGAGTATAATTTATTAATCCGTTATTTTGTTTAAATATAGCTAATTCGAAATTCAGTTCAGGAAAAGATTCAGATTTAATTAAATAATATTGATTATTATGATCCTTACTTTCCCCTTTGTAAAAAATATTAACCCCCATATGCTTTACATCATCAACACTCATTCCCCATTTAAGTTGGTTTGGTAGTTCAATTTTAGTTTCTTTTTTATTACAACTAATACTTAGAAAACAAAACAGAATTATAAATAATTTTTTCGGCATACCATCTCCATAATTTTTCATTAATGGTATGAGATTTCATCTACTAAATCAACTATGCCACTTTTGGAAACAATTCAATAATATGACCTCGTATAAAGCACTCTGCCGCCAATAATATTTTTGTGATTTCAGA